>JAKAJX010000108.1 GCA_021824855.1 Bacteroidota bacterium
CATTATTATAAAATCCTGCAACATCGGTACCATCATCCGGTCGGCCAGTTTGCGAAACACAATATTTTACTTGAGGAAATTGCATTAAAATTTTTCTTGCTTGAGAAGAAATTTCAACAGATTTATCGAGAGAAATACTATACGGCGTTTGAATACGCAACCAAATTGAACCTTCATTTAATTCGGGCAAAAATTCGGAACCTAAATATTTAAAACTATAAATTCCTAAAACCATTACAGCAAGGGCTAATGGAATAATAATTTTTCGATGCTTAAATGCCCTTGTAAAACCGTTTAACATAAATCCGGTTAAATGATGCACAAACGGATTGTGTTTTTCGTGAACATTTTTTTTGAGTAGAATACTAATTAATACCGGAACTAATGTAAGGGTTGTAATCAATGCTCCCAAAAGAGCAAATCCTAATGTATAAGCTAAAGGAGAAAACATTTTTCCTTCCACTTTCTGAAACGCGAAAATGGGCAAAAGACCGGTAATAATAATTACTTTGGCAAAGAAGATAGCTTTACCTAATTGTGCTCCTTGATTTTTTATTAATCCAAGTTTTGCAATTTTATTAAATCGCTCAATACCAAGTTCAACAGCCTTGTGATCTAATATTACAAACATTCCTTCAACCATTACCACTGCACCATCTATAATAATACCAAAATCTACAGCACCGAGTGAAAGTAAATTAGCACTCATGCCCATTAAATGCAAACAAATGAATGCAAACAATAAAGCCATTGGAATGATGATAGAAACAATTACCGTAGTACGCCAATTAAACATAAATAGCGATACCAATAGCGTAACTAATAATATACCTTCTATTAAGTTGTGTAATACGGTATGAGTGGCATATTCAATTAGGTCGGATCTGTCGTAATAAGGAATTATTTTAGTATCGGAAGGCAATACGGTATTATTGAGTTTTTTAATTTGTGCTTTTACAGCATCTACCACCTTCGATGGATTTTCTCCTTTTCTCATTAATACTATTGCTTCAACTACATCGGCTTCATCGGTTATGGTTCTCTTGCCTAAAGAGTCTGTTAGTCCGTTTGCTCTTGCTACCCATCCTAATCTTGGAACATTGGATATGGCTACTTCTGCCACATCTTTAACTAAAATAGGAACACCATTATTATTCATTACAATGATGTTTTTTATTTCGTTAATATCGTTTAATAATCCAATTCCTCTTACTACATAGGCCTGATTATTTTGAATAATGATATCGCCACCAATATTAATATTGGTTTTTTGTACAGCTGTATAAACATCTAAAGGCGTAATACCTATCGATGTTAGTTTTTCCGGATCAACTCTAATTTCATAGGTTTTCGTTTTTCCTCCAAAACTCACTACATCTCCAACACCCGGAACGGCTCTTAATCTTCTATCAATTACCCAATCTTGCATGGTTTTTAATTCTCGAACATCTCTTACATTACTGCGTAAAGTGTATCTAAAAATTTCTCCTGTTGGTCCAGTTGGTGGTTGAACAGAAGGTTGTATGCCTGCAGGTAAATTGGCATTTTGTAAAAGATTCATTACTTGTTGCCTTGCTTGT
Organism: Bacteroidota bacterium; assembly: GCA_021824855.1. Classification (GTDB taxonomy): domain Bacteria; phylum Bacteroidota; class Bacteroidia; order Chitinophagales; family Chitinophagaceae; genus JAKAJX01. The sequence goes on from JAKAJX010000108.1 coordinate 1,581, forward strand.
GGATCTTTCACATCATCATCGAAAATTAGTTTAACATACGATAATCCGAAGATGGATGTAGAACGTAAACTTATTTTTTGTTGTACAGGATTTAAAGCAATTTCAATAGGAATAGTAACAAATTTTTCTATTTCTTCAGCACTTCTTCCGGGCCATTGTGTAATTACACTTATTTCTGTATTGGTAACATCGGGGAATGCCTCGATAGGCATATTTTTAAAAGTAATTATTCCAATAATAATTAAGGACAAGGAAGTAAGTAAAATGAAGTATTTATTCTTAAGTGAAAATGCTATTACGTTTTTTAATACCTTGATCATTGTATAGATTTAAAGGATTAACTTAATTATTTAGGTTGTCATAAACAAGTAAAGCTTGTGAGGCAATCACTTTATCGCCTTCTACCACGCCACTGTTTAAATAAACTTTATCGCCAAAGATGCTTGCCACACTAACCGGAGTAATATCGGCAATTCCATTTCCTTTATACTTTAATACAAAATATTGACTATGATCGAATATTAATGCTTTACTTGAAATGCAGATTGCATTTTTATTTTCTTTATTCACCACAGTTACACTTGCAAACATTAAAGGTTTAAGTGCATAATCGGTATTGGGTAAAACAATTCGCACTTTCATTACTTTATTTGCCGGATCTAATACATTGAGAATTTTATCAATTTTTCCATGAAAAATTTTATCCGGATAGGATAGGGTAGTAATATTTACCGGATCGCCTAAATGAATGTTTTTAATATTCGATTCATATACGTTTGCTTGTACCCATACATCTTTTAAATCGGATATGGTAAATAAATTGTTGCCATTATCTGCTCGAATAACGGTATTGTTGGTAACATTTTTTTGTACAATAAACCCACTAATTGGTGCTTTTATAATATAATCGCCTTGTGTATTATTGCCGTTTATTTTTAAAATTCGTTGTACCATTTGTAATTGTGCAAGTGCTTGATCGTAATTTACTTGGGCATTGGTAACATCTAATTGAGATGATAAGCCACTTGCAAAAAGATCTTTAATTGCATCTAACTGTTTTTTGGTAGCAGTAACATTGGTTTCGGCAATAATAAGGTTATTACTGTATCCGGCCATTTCGCTACTTTTTACAACGGCTAATGTTTGTCCTGCATTTACATAATCGCCTATTTGTACTTTAACATCTTGTACATTTCCACTTACTAAAGGATATACATTTATTTGATGATCTTGATCAAAATCAATACTGCCTGTTAATGTAAAAGAATTGATTAACGGACAAATTTTTACTGTATCAATTGCAATTTGTTTTAAAAGCGAATCGGGGATAATATATTTTTCTTTACCCGAAGATTTTTTTTGTTTTTCTGTATTGCAGCTTGTTATAATTGCTGTTATAAAAAATGCAGTAAGAAAAATGGTAATAATTTTTATGGAGATAAATTTTTGCATTGTAAAAAATTATTTAATTAAAGAAGTTGGTTCCGGTATAAAAATTCAATTCTTCAAAAGCATTTACACGGTTTAGTTTAATAGCATTAATTTGTAAAACATTTTGTTTATACGAGTCATAAAAATCAAGAAAATCAAGTAAACCGATATTTCTTTTTTGATAATTTAGTAATACTTCATTTTGTAGTCTTTCAAAATCTGAAAAAAATGAAGGATCAATATTTTGGTAGAGTTTATTATTATCGTAGGCTTTTTGCAAAGACCGATAAATTTGTTCTTCTACTTGTGCCTCAACTGTTTTTTGAGATGCGGTTGTATAATCTATAGTTGATTTGGCAGATTTAATATTACCTTGATTTCTGTTGAAAAATGGAAGATCCATTGCAACACCTACATAATAAAAGTTTCTAGCATAAGATCCTTGCTTATCCCAATTTAATGATGCCGTTAAATCGGGTACTGCCAATGCTTTTTGATATTCGTAATTCAGTTTGCTAATGTTGTTGTTTGCTTTTGCAATTTGCAAATCGGTTCTGTTTTTATATGCCGTATCAATAAATGTTGTGATGGCATATTTATTCGGATTTATGGCTGCTAATTTTTGCTCGTCCACTATGGGTTGTATATAAGTATTTTTTACTTGCAACACCAACCTTAATTCACTTTGCGTATCGTTAATTTGATTAATTAAATCGTTGTATTCACTCTGTAAACTGTATAATAATGCTTTTACTCTTATTACTTCTTTTTCGGCAATATAGCCTTTGCCTTGTTGCTGATTAAAAGCATTTACTACTTGTTGCAACGATTTTATTTCTTTATCATATACTTTAGCCGATTGTTGTGCATAATATATATTGAAAAAATCTGTACGCAAAGTGTATTTTAAAGTTCTAATTAAATCGAATAACTGATATTCAGATAACTTAGCATTGGCTTCTGCAATTTTAATTTGTTTATTCCTTTTTCTTGCCAATAAAATAAGCTGCGATATGGTTGGCGTAAGCTCGTTATTGGTAAAAAAATTAGAATTAGGGTAAATTGAAAGTGGATCGTACAAACTGTTTAATGGTCCGATACCAAAAGAAAAATTTGGATTAGGTAAAAGTTTAGCCTGAATAATTAATGCTTTTTGTGCATCCACATTATAACGTTGCGCCAAAATTTGAAAATTATTGCGTAGAAAAATACTTTCAGCGCTGTCTAACTGTATGCGTAAAGTGTCGCCAAATAGTTGATTGGTTTGTGCTTTACCTGCAGTTATTGAAATAATAAAAACAAATACAATTACAAGGTAATTGCCCATTCGTTGCATATAATTTATTTTAAATAATAAATACTAGGTTTCTATTGGTTATAATTGTTGAAATAAAAGTGTACAATTATAGTTAAGTTAGTTATGCTAAAAATAAAATTTTAGGTGGTGGCGGATTTATTTCTTTAAAAAAAAGAAAATTGTAATTTTCATTTTTGGGATTTAAATATACATGTGCAAGTGTATTGTGATTGAAAAGAATAGCTGCTATTTTATCTTGTTGTAATTTAATAGAAATATGTTTTACCAATTGAGATTTTGAACTACTAGATTCTTTTTGGTATTCGGGAAATGCATTGGTATCGCCCATAATTATTTCCGAGATATATTCGGTCATTGAGTTTAAATAATTAAAATCCCCAATAGTAATAGTGGCAGCTATTGGCTGAAAATCGGCTGTATCAATACTTAAATTAATAATTTGTATAGCCAAGAGAGCTATAAATAGTTTAAGTGCTATATTTTTTGCAGCATTTTTCATTGTACTTATTGCAAAGATAGCCAGCATTAACTTATAATAAACTGTTAATATAAGCAATCAATCATTAATTATCACTTAAACAAAAGCCTTGCATTTGCAAGGCTTTATAAAAAGGAGTAGTTATTTTTTAGTTTCTGTTTTACCAAGCGGTTTGTCTTTTGCAAAATCAACTAAAATTGGTGCTGCAACAAAAATAGATGAATAAGTACCTGTTATAACCCCAACTAACATAGCAAAAGCAAAACCACGTGTAACTTCTCCACCAAAAATAAATAATATTAAAATGGTTAAGAATACAGTTAATGAAGTCATTATGGTACGTGTTAGCGTATCATTAATGGCTCTATTAATAATAGTGGCATTCGATTGGCCTTTTAATAATTTGCTATCTTCTCTAATTCTATCATACACAATTACTGTATCATTCATTGAATAACCAATTACGGTTAATATAGCTGCAATAAAATGTTGATCTATTTCTAATGGGAAAGGAACAATTTTACGAGCAAAACTGAATACAATTAAAGTAACAAAAACATCATGTAATAATGAGAAAATAGTACCTAATGAATATCTCCAATCTCTGAATCGTATAAAAATATACAAGCAAATAATTATCAATGCAAATACAGTAGCTTTTTGTGCGCCTGCTTTTAAATCATCCGAGATGGATGGTTGCACTGTTTGAGAGCTTTGTTTATATTTTTTATCAAATTCCTGATAAGATAATCCTTGTGGTAAATGGTTCTTTAATCCATTGAATAAAGTACTTTCAACAATCGAATCAATATTCTTTTTCTGTGTTTCTTTAATTAAGTAAGAAGTGGTAATATCTAATTGATTATTGGTTCCAACAGTTTTAATAACGGGAGCTTCGCCGAATGCTTTTTTCAAATCATCTCTAATAATATCCGGATTAATTGATTTGTCGAATTTAATTGTATAACTACGACCACCGGCAAATTCTACACCTTCATCAAATCCATTAAAGAATGAACCAATACCCAATATTAAAACAATGGCAGAAATACCATAAGCAATTTTTCTATATTCAATAAACTTGAAAGAAGCATGTTTAAATATTTTTTTAGATATTCCTGTAAAATATTGAAAATGCCTGCTCTTATTGGTATAAAAATCTGTTATTAATCTTGAAACTAAAATACCGCAGAACAATGATAATAATATACCAATGATTTGGGTAGTTGCAAATCCTAATACAGGACCTAAACCAAAGTAGGCTAAAATAATAGCAGTTAATAATGTTGTAACGTGTGCATCTAATACAGGAGCCAAAGAACGCTTGTAACCATCTGCAACTGCAGTTTGATAGCCTTTTCCTTTTGTAAGTTCTTCTTTAATTCTTTCAAAAATAATTACGTTGGTATCAACGGCCATACCAATGGTTAATACTAAGCCGGCAATTCCGGGAGCAGTTAATGTAAATCCTAATGCACTTAAAATTCCTATTGTAAATAATAAGTTTAAAATTAATGCAATATTAGCAACCCAGCCACCTGTGTTGTAATACACCAACATTAAAATAAATATTACAATAAATGAAATTAAGAACGATAAAGAACCTCCTTTAATAGCTGCTTTACCTAAGGTTGGACCAACTACTTGTTCTTGCACAATTTTAGCAGGAGCAGGTAATTTACCGCTTTTTAAAATCTCGGCTAAATCTTGTGCTTCTTTTAAAGAGTAGTTACCCGAAATTTGAGAATTACCTGTAGTAATTGCATCATTAACATTAGGAGCAGAATACACAAAATTATCTAATACAATAGCAATAGGTTTATCAATATTGCGAGCTGTCATTTTTGCCCAAATATTGGTTCCTATTTTATCCATATTCATTTTAATAGCAATTCTTCCACGCTCATCAAAGTCTTGTGCTGCATCACTTACATGATCTCCTTCTAATTCGGCCTGACCATTATCTAATGTTTTTATGGCATATAAGTTCAACAAGTTTTTTGCTTTAGGATCTTCACTTTCAAATTTTCCATATACAAATTGAAGTGTAGATGGAAATTTGCTTTTAACAACATCCATTCTTAAATAACTGTTTAAAGTACCTGTATCGGTAGTTTGAACTAAAGCTAATGCAGCAGGATAAATAACTTTACCCGTAGAATTACGATAGGGCTGAGCTCCTTGAATTAATAGTTTTTTAAGAGGATTTTCGAATGATTTTATTTTACTGCTATCTTTTTTGTTGGTGCTTACTGTATTTTTTTCTATTTGAGATAAAGTAGCAGTTTTAGTTGTATCTGTTTTTACAGAAACCAATTTGGCAGTATCGGTACTTTTTTTAGCAGTAGTATCGTATTTTATGCCACTTAAATATTCTTGAACGGCTTTATCGGCATTATTTAATCCATTAATTAAATCTTGATTTTCGAAAGTATATACTTCAAAAAATTGAAGATTGGCAGTTGATTGAAGATAATTACGAACTCTTTCAGGATCATTTACGCCGGCTAATTCAATATTAATAATTCCTTTGGTAGGATCTGGATTGATATTAGGAGAAGATACGCCAAAACGGTCAATTCTAGTTCTCATAATACGAAGTGTATTGTTAAAAGCAGCTTGAGCTTGTTCTTTTAAATACGCTTCAGTTTCATTATCAGATGAAGTGAATTTTAGTTTTCCGTTACTGCGTGTTGCAAAAAATGGTGCTAATGTACCAGTTGGATTTACTTTTTTATATTGTTCAAGAAACAATGAAATTAAATCGGCACCGGTATTGGCTTTTAGCTGAACAGCATTTTCTAAAGCCTGATTAAATTGTTTATCTTTTGTATAATCTGCTAACGACTTTAATAATCCGTCCATACCAACTTCCAAGGTTACGCTCATTCCACCTTGCAAATCCAAGCCAAGCATTAACTCTTTGTCTTTAGCACTTCTGTATGTTGTTAATCCAAACGGACCAATCTTGCTGTCTTTGGTGCTATCAAGTAATCTTTGTAATCTTTCCTTTTTAAATTCTTTCAAACTATCCTCATACAAAGCTTGTAACTCTGTATTACCGGAATACTTTTGCACAGCAGTAGGATAAACAGCTTTAATCCATTTATCTGCTTTAGCGTCCATATCACTTTCATGGTTATGTACAAACCAAGTGAATGACAATTGATACACACAAATTAAAATAAGGGCAATCGCAAAAAATCGCACTAAACCTTTCAGTTGCATACGAATAGGGTTTAAAAATTTTAGTGGGCAAAGATAGGGGAATGCAAATGATATTTTTTCAGAAATTGAATGTACTAACGGCTATTTTATACAATGTGGAAAAGCAAATACACCAATATTAGTTTATACCCGTATCAATTGTATCCGATTTTTTCATTTTTGCTCTTAATTCAAGATACAATTGTTCATTTTGCTCCCATTGATAATTACGATATATAAATGCCATGAAAACAGCTACAATTAGCAATGCAAAACCCAATAAAATAGGACTTAAACTTGTGCTAACTTCCATATTGGCACGATGATACCAGCCAATTGCTACAGCCAATAAAATACCTATACCAATAAGAAATCCGGAAGAAAAACCTTTAATAAACTGCAATAAGTTTTTCTTTTGATTGATTCTGTTTTTACTCCAATAATCAATAAATGCCAATTCTTTTTC
>JAKAJX010000076.1 GCA_021824855.1 Bacteroidota bacterium
TTTTATGGATAGATTGGTAGATCATTTATTTGTTTTTGAAGGTGAGGGTGAGGTAAAAGATTTTCCCGGAAACTATACACAGTATAGATTATGGCTAAAAGAAAATGAAAAAAAAGAAAATAAATGGCAAGTATTAGAACAAGAAAAAAGTAAAGGAAAATCTTTAGATGATGCTTTATCCGAAATAAATAATCAGCAGCCGGTAACAACAAAAAGAAAACTTAGTTTTAAAGAAAAAAAAGAGTTTGAAGATTTAGAAAAAGAAATTCCAACTTTAGAAGAAGAGAAAAAAGCAATAACAGAAAAAATGAGTAGCGGTAATATAAGTTTTGAGGAACTTAATTTATTAAGTGAAAAAATTACTTCTATCACCCATCAACTTGAAGAAAAAGAATTACGCTGGCTTCAGCTTTCAGAAAATATATAGCCTATTCATTTATATACTTCCTTCTTCTTTTAAAATATCATGACCCATTTTATCTCTTTTCGTTTGCAAGTATTTTTGGTTAAATGGGTTGGGCTCTATTTCTATTGGTATAATTTCTACAATTTCTAATCCGTAACCTTTCATGGCTGCACGTTTACGTGGGTTATTACTCATAAGTTTTAACTTGGTAACATTCAAGTATCGCAACATTTGGGCACCAACACCATAATCTCTTTCATCCATTTTAAAGCCCAAATGCAAATTAGCTTCTACCGTATCCATCCCTTCTTCCTGCAATTTGTATGCTTTCAATTTATTCATCAATCCTATTCCTCTGCCTTCCTGATTCATATACAAAATAACACCTTTGCCTTCTGCTTGTACCATTTGCATAGCAGTATGCAATTGATCGCCACAATCGCATCTAAAACTTCCTAAAATATCGCCTGTAAAACAACTGCTGTGTACTCTAGTTAAAATAGGTTCTCCTTCTTGCCATTCACCTTTTATTAAGGCCAAATGTTCTCCGCCTGAAACTTTTTCTTTAAAAGCAACCAATTTAAAATGACCATAACGAGTAGGCATATCTACCCGAGTAATTTCTTCAATTAAAGAATCTATTTTTAATCTGTACTCGATTAAATCTTTAATAGAAATTATTTTAAGATTAAATTTTTTGGCTATTTCTACTAATTGAGGAAACCTTGCCATTGTTCCATCTTCATTCATTACTTCTACTAAAACCCCTGCAGGCTCTAGTCCGGCCAGCCTGGCTAAATCAACTGTTGCTTCTGTATGCCCTGCTCTGCGTAAAACACCTCCTGCTTTGGCAATTAAAGGAAATATATGTCCCGGGCGAGCTAAATCGGAAGGCTTTGTTAAATGATGAACCAATGCCTGAATTGTTTTTGCTCTATCGTATGCAGAAATACCGGTGGAAGTATGTTCGGATAAAAGATCAACAGATACGGTAAAAGCTGTTTCGTGCAAAGAGGTATTAGAGGATACCATTGGCTGCAAATCGAGTTCGGCACATCTTTGTTCGGTTAAAGCAGCACAAATTAAACCTCTGCCTTCTTTGCTCATAAAATTAATTATATCGGGCGTAGCAAATTGTGCAGCAATAATAAAATCGCCTTCGTTTTCTCTATCTTCATCATCAACTACAATTAGCATTTTACCGTTTCGTATATCGTCAATACCTTCTTGAATGGAATGTAACATTGTTTTAAATTTCGGCACAAAAATACAGGAACAACCAATAGTGCAATGTGTAATTGCTCATATTTTACAAATAATTGCAGTTGCACAATACATTGTATAAAATTGGAATAAACTATTTAAGTATTTAATTGAAATCTGCTACAGTTGGCAGTATAAAATAAAGAAAACCTAATAGCAATTTTAACTGAATAAAGTTTGTACGCCATGCATGATTCTAAATTCGTGCTGAAGCAACCATTTTTTACGCCACAATCCGCCGGAATACCCCACTAAAGTTTTATCACTTCCAATTACCCGATGGCAGGGAACAATAATGGCAATTTTATTTTTACCATTGGCCGATGCTGCTGCACGAATGGCTTTGGGATCGCCTAATCGCTTTGATAAATCTAAATAGCTAATGGTTTTACCAAATGGAATTTCTAATAATTCGCTCCACACTCTTTTTTGAAATTCGGTACCTTCCTGATGCACAGGAACTGTAAATGCTTTTCTTCTTGCTGCAAAAAATTCAATCAATTCTTCTGTGCATTGGTGTAATATATCGCAAACACCGGGTTCGCCATGAATAATTTGATCGGGATTATCTACAAAACTTAATTCAGCAATGTAATGCTCGGTAGCTGCAATTTTTAATAATCCTACCGGACTTTCATAATATGTGTAATACAATTCATTCATTAGCCAATTAATTGCCCATTTGTTGTTGGTTTATCCGGACGCAATAAAATTACCTGATTATTTTCATCGTACACACCTAATACCAAACATTCGCTAAAAAAGTTTGCAATTTGTTTTGGCGGAAAGTTAATTACGGCAATAATTTGCTTTTGCAATAATTCTTGTTTAGTATAATGATGGGTAATTTGTGCTGATGAATGTTTAATGCCATAAGTTCCAAAATCGATGGTTAATTGATATGCAGGTTTTTTGGCATTAGGAAAATCTTTTACGGCAATAATAGTTCCTATTCGCATTTCAATTTTAGAAAAATCATCCCAAGAAATCATAACATACATTTGTTAAAGAAATAAATATACGCTATGGATATAACAATATCAAAAGCAGAGATAAACAATGTAGCATCGTTTGCTTATTTATTTGATGAGTACAGAGTTTTTTATAAACAACCATCAGATATACAGGGGGCAATTAACTTTTTAAAAGAAAGAATAGAACAAAACGAATCTGTTATTTTTATTGCTTGGCTACAAGATAAGGCAGTGGGTTTTACACAACTATACCCCATTTTTTCTTCGGTGAGCATGAAAAGAACTTGGCTGCTAAACGATTTGTTTGTTGCCGAAACGTATCGTGGCAACGGTATTGCCAGTAGGCTACTGCAATTTGCACAAGCATTTGGCGAAAAAACAAATAGCAAGTGGCTATTGCTGCAAACGGCTATTGATAACTTTGCAGCACAAAAAGTATATGAGAAAAATGGATGGAAAAAAGATGATGCGTTTTACTCGTATTACTTTACTTTTTAAGCAATTATATTAATTAACGATAATAATTCCTTTTGCTTGTATTCGTTAGAGGGAAGTGTAAAGCATTTAGATAATTCATGAATTAACAACCGAATTATTTTTTTATGTGATAAAGGTTTATAAAAAGCAGGTGTAGCTGTTATATTATTTTTTTTGAAATAAGCTTCTAAATCTTGATGTGAATAGGCATTGCCATTGGCACTATCTACATAAAAAAGAATTTTCTCTTGCGGATGCTCATGTAAATTGGTAAAATCGTAATCGGAATGATAAAATGCAATAATCATTTGCTTAGGAATATTAATCACCTTGGCATTAATATCTAACAAATTGCACATTACCTGATATAAAATACCATTGGTAATAGCATTCCCATTTTTTGTTTCTAAAACTTTATTAAGTAAAAAATTATCGGGATTGGTATAATTAACTTCATTCCCTTTTAAATTATAATAATTATATAAAATACTCGATAAAACATTGGCTTGTTCTAAAGGGGTTAAAAAGTTATTCAGTTCTAACCAAATATTCCTTCTAATTTTTTCTATTTCTTGTAACACTGTATTAGCCTGTAAATCGGGGTATTGAAACTTGGCTACAATTAAAGCACCGGTTAATAAATCCTCAAAAGTATTATTAGACCATTCAGTTAAATCGTTGGTAATATCGGTATAATGCAGTTTATGAATTAGTAACTCAATTCGTATTTGCACATCTTCACTTAACGTATTTTCCCAAAGATTCTCGAGGTTGGGAATAATCCCTTTACCAAACCCTACAATTTTTGTAGATACCGTGTTATACACTTCTTCATCGGGGTCATCAATTAAACTAAAAAGTGCATTAATTTCTTTTGTTTCCTGCATTGTTATTGTTTTAAGAGTGATGATAAACAGTTCAACATTGAATAATATTTATCATTTCAGTATCCAAACTAAATTCTTTTTCTTAACACCTACAACAGCAAGTTATTCATAGGCTGTGGAAATATTGCAATCACTTAAAACAATAAACAATTAATTGTTGCGTTGCGAAAATTTCATTTTTTAACGCTTATCAAAATTAACAACACGGCTTTAAGTAATAGATTTACTTTGCAGGCATAACTATCAATTCAATGTCTACCAATTCAACTATTCCTAAATTTCCTGTTGTTACAGCCTCGCTGCATACGGAATTGCGTAAAAGAGTACAAGCCTATTTTGATGATAAGGGCATTCCTGTAACCGGCAATCAACATTTATTTTTTAAAGCTATTTTGTTTGTTGGCTTGTTTATTATGGTATATACGCATTTATTGCTTTATACACCTATTTGGTATATTGGCATTGCAGAGTGTATGCTGTTAGGAGGTTTAATTGCAGGTATTGGCTTTAATGTAATGCACGATGGTAGTCATGGTAGTTTTAGCAAGTATAAATTTACTAATAAATTAGCTGCCTATTCGGCTAATGTTGTTGGGGCGAATCATTTTATGTGGAATGTAAAACACAATATGCTTCATCATAGTTTTACCAATGTAGAAGGTGTGGATGATGATATTGAAATTGGATTCTTAATGCGAATGGCTCCTACTCAAAAGCGTTATAAAATGCATCGCTTTCAACACTTATATTTTTGGGTTCTTTATATGATGCTTTATGTATTTTGGATTTTCTTTTCCGATTACCAAAAATATTTTACACAAAGAATTGGCGATATTCCTTTAAAAAAGATGCATTTGAAAGATCATTTTAGTTTTTGGCTAATTAAAATTTATCATGGACTTGTTTTTATTGTTTTACCAATTTTGTTGGTAGGTTGGTTATCGTGGTTAATTGGGTTTCTTACTTTTAGTTTAGTGGCCGGTTTTATTTTAAGCATTGTATTTCAATTGGCACATACGGTAGAAGGAACTGAATTTCCGGTAGCCGATTCAAAAGAACATAAACTGCCCGATGAATTTGCAACACACCAAATAAAAACCACTGCCAATTTTGCTACAAAAAGTAAATTAATAAGTTGGTTAGTAGGCGGTTTAAATTTTCAGATAGAGCATCACTTATTTCCTAAAATATCGCATGTACATTATCCTGCAATAAGCAAAATTGTAAAAAATGTTTGTGCCGAATTTCATTTACAGTATATAGAATACCCTACCGTAAGAAGAGCTATTGTAGCTCATGTTAGGTTTCTAAAAAAGATGGGGAAATAATAATTCCGATTTTATTTATTTAAGAAACAAATTATTTTATTATTTAGCTTTTCTACGAGCTGCTTTCTTTGGAGGATTGGCTTTTAACTCTTCTATAATTGCTTTTACTTCTTCAATAGAGAGCATAGCAGCTTTTTCTTGTTGCTCTTTAGTAAGCTTATAATTGCGTAATCCTTGCTTAATATAAGGGCCATAAGGACCTTTTAAAATTTGAATCTTTTCTTTCTCGAAAACTTTAATCGTACGTTCATCCTTAGCCTTTCTTTTATCTTCAATCATTGGAGCAATTTCTTCTAACTCCACCGTATAAGGATCCATTTCTTTATTAAGCGAATAAAATTTTTTATTATGCGCAGCATAAGGTCCAAACCTGCCAACATTAATAATTACATCCTCCTCTTCGAATTTACCCAAATTACGAGGCAATTTAAATAAATCCATAGCGTCATCAAATGTAATGGTTTCAATACTTTGGGTAGCTTTCAGTTTGGCAAATCGAGGTTTATCATCATCATTCGCATCGCCTATTTGAACCATTGGTCCAAAACGCCCCATTCGGGCAATTACTTTTTTACCGGTTGTTGCTTCAATACCCAATTCTCTTTCGCCTTTAGCTCTTTCCGCATTTTCTAAAGTATGTTCAATGTTTCCATGAAACGGCTTATAAAATTCATCAATCATAGCACTCCACTTCACTTTTCCTTCGGCAATTTCATCAAACTCTTCTTCAATATGTGCCGTAAATCCGTAATCCATTACTTTATCAAAGTGCTGTTTCAAAAAGTCGGTTACTACTAAACCTAAATCTGTTGGAAATAATTTACTCTTTTCTGCACCGGTATTTTCGAGATGATGTGATTTTTTAATTTCGTTATGCGGATTGAGCGATAATATATTTACATTTCGTTTTACGCCTTCTTTATCGCGTTTTTCTACATAATTTCTTTTAATGATGGTAGAAATGGTGGGAGCGTATGTTGATGGCCTACCAATTCCTAATTCCTCTAACTTTTTTACTAACGATGCTTCGGTATATCGGGGCGATGGCCTGGTAAATTTTTCTGTAGCCAACATTTCTTGAAATTGCAAATTTTGGTTAGCTGCTAACGGAGGCAAAATACCTTCAATATTTTCTTCATCTTCCTCATCTTTTCCTTCTAAATATACTTTCAAGAAACCATCAAATTTCAGCACTTCGCCAGATGCGGTTAATTGTTCATTATTGGTTGAAATGGTAATTTTTGCAATTGTTTTTTCAAATTCGGCCTCAGCCATTTGACTGGCAATTGTTCTTCTCCAAATTAGTTCATATAGTTTTTTTGTATCGGCATCATTAATGGTTCGGTTACTCATATAAGTTGGCCTAATAGCTTCGTGTGCTTCCTGTGCGTTATCGTTTTTATTTTTAAATTTTCGCGGCTGATGATATTCTTTGCCATAACTGCTATTAATTTCATTACTAATATCGTGTAACGCTGTATCGCTTAAATTAATACTATCGGTACGCATATAAGTAATATTACCGCTTTCATATAACTTTTGAGCCAACAGCATTGTTTTGCTTACTCCATATCCTAACTTTCTGGAGGCTTCTTGTTGCAAAGTTGAAGTAGTAAAAGGTGCTGCAGGAGATCGTTTAGAAGGTTTTACCTGAACATCTTTAACAGTATAAACAGCCGCTTTACAACTTTGTAAAAACTGTTCGGCATTTTGTTGAGAAGTGATTTTATTAGGGCCTTCTGCTTTAAAGTTTACATACTTTTTATTGATGTCTTGGGCAGAAAAAATGGCTTCAATTTTATAGCTGCTTTCAGCAATAAACTGATTAATTTCTCTTTCTCGTTCGGCAATTAACCTTACTGCAACGCTTTGTACTCTTCCGGCACTTAAGCCGCCTTGCATACCAATTTTTCTCCACAATACAGGACTTAATTCAAATCCTACCAATCGGTCTAATACCCTTCTTGCTTGTTGTGCATTAACCAAATTCATATCTATTTTACGAGGATGATCAACCGCATTTTTGATAGCCGGTGCAGTTATTTCGTGAAATACAATACGTTTGGTAGTTTTTATATCTAACCCTAAAACTTCAGCCAAATGCCATGAAATACTTTCCCCTTCACGATCCTCATCCGATGCTAACCAAACTTCATCCGATTTTTTTGCTAATTGCTTTAATTCCTTTACAATTTTTTGTTTGTCATCTGGAACAATATATCTGGGCGAATAATTATTATTCACATCTATACCCATATCATCTTTTTCAAGATCTCGAATATGGCCATAGCAGCTCTTCACTTCAAAATTATCGCCAATAATTTTTTCAATAGTTTTTGCTTTGGCGGGACTTTCTACAATCAATAATTTTTTTGCCATTCTGAATAATATAATTAGGTATATAACAGCTTTTTAATTGCTATTGCACTGCTTTTGTAATGTTTTATTTAAGCATTTTAACACCACTTGGCAAGTGCAATATTAGTTCAAACATACAAATCTTAAAAAATCTTATGAAAGAGAGAGGAAATTAATAGCCGCATGTACGGTTGATTTTTCTTTATAAATTCTATTATGTCCTAAACCTGTTGTTACTATAAAATTGAGTTTAGGTAATTGTAATTGCTGAACCTTTTGGGCATCGGCATACGGACAAATTAAATCTTCTGTATCTTGTATCCACAATACATTTGCTTCAACTTTACCTAAAGCCCTACCAATGGAAAAATAGTCGATAGGTTTGTTCGCAAAATTGATTACTACTTTATTAAAATCTGTTCTAATTTTTTCGGTAAGCTGTAATTGTTTAAAAAAATTGTTAATAGCTGTTGAAGTTTCTGCAGCAGGAGCAATTAAAACCAGTTTTTCTACATTTATTAATTCTTCCATTGCCAATGTTGCAGCCAAACCACCGAATGAATGAGCTATCATAGCATATATATTTCCAAATTTTTCATTAATACAACAAATCATGGTTTTATACTGCAATACCGTTATTTGTTTGCCTTCACTTTGTCCGTGAGCAATGGCATCGAATGCTAATACCGTAAATTCTTCTTTCACTAATTCTTTTATATACGCTTCAAACTTAAAACTGCAGCTATTAAACACGTTAA
>JAKAJX010000304.1 GCA_021824855.1 Bacteroidota bacterium
GCATATAATTGTTCTCCTACGGTTCTTACACGACGATTGCTTAAATGATCAATATCATCAATTTCTGCTTTGGCATTGGTTAAACGAACCAAGTATTTGATAATTTCTATAATATCTTGCTTGGTTAATACTTTTTTCTCTAAAGGATATTCTAATCCAAGTTTGCGGTTGATTTTATAACGACCAACTTCGCCTAAATCGTAACGTTTATCTGAGAAGAATAGTTTATCAATAATTCCACGAGCAGTTTCGTTATCGGGAGCATCGGCACCACGTAATTGACGATAAATATGTTGTACTGCTTCTAATTCGCTGTTAGAAGTATCTTTATTTAAAGTATTGTAAATGATAGCATAATCGCCACCTACATCTTCTTTCTGAATAAATACGCTCTTAACGCCTAATTCTATAATTTGTTCAATTGCATCTTCATCCAAAATAGTATCACGTTCCATCACAATTTCGTTACGCTCAATAGATACTACTTCACCGGTATCTTCATCTACAAAATCTTCAACCCAGGTTCTTAATACACGTGCAGCTAATTTTCTTCCTATTTGATTGACTAATGTTTTTTTATCGGCTTTTACCTCATCGGCCATGCCAAATAATTCCAAAATATCTTTATCGGTTTCAAAACCTATAGAACGTAATAAAGTGGTTACAGGGAATTTTTTCTTACGATCAATGTATGCATACATTACATTATTAATGTCGGTTGCAAATTCCATCCATGCACCTTTAAAAGGAATTACACGGGCAGAATAAATTTTTGTTCCGTTGGGATGTATGGATTGACCAAAGAATACACCTGGTGAGCGATGCAATTGAGATACCACTACACGTTCTGCTCCATTTATTACAAATGTGCCACGTGGTGTCATATATGGAATATTTCCCAAAAAAACATCTTGTACAATTGTCTGAAAATCCACGTGCTCTTCATCATTACAACTTAATCGCAATTTTGCTTTTAAGGGTACTGCATAAGTTAATCCACGTTCCATACATTCTTCAATGGTGTAACGCGGAGGATCAATAAAATAATCCAGAAACTCTAATACAAAAATATTTCGCGTATCGGTAATAGGAAAATTATCCTTAAATACGCGGAACAAGCCTTCGATATTTCGTTTATCGGGAGTAGTTTCTAATTGAAAAAACTCTCTGAAGGATTGTAATTGAATGTCAAGAAGATCTGGAGCATCAGCTAAGTGTTTTGTTTTACCAAAGCTGATTCTGTTTTTCAAATTTGTTGTAGACATAATATTTTGTAAAACCGGTTTAAGCTGAATAATGGGTAGAGAACTTCGGGTTCTCTTTCCGGAATGAATTAGTTCAGATTTTACGGCCGTACCGAACTATTCATTGATAATTATCCCAAAATTAAAAGGACTGCAAAATTAAGGAATGGAATGGAATGACAAAATCAAATTTTGAGCCAATTTTTGCACAATATAAAAACCCTATCTGAAATAGATAGGGTTTTAGTAGTAAAAGTTAAAATTATTTAATTTCTACATCGGCACCAGCATCTTTTAATTTTGCTGCTAATTCATCTGCCTCTGTTTTAGAAATACCTTCTTTTACAGGTTTTGGAGCTCCATCTACTAAATCTTTAGCTTCTTTCAAACCTAAACCAGTTAACTCTTTTACAATTTTAACTACATTTAGTTTGCTAGGGCCAGCACTCTTTAAAATAACATCAAATGCTGTTTTTTCTTCAACAGCAGCTGCTCCGCCGCCATCGCCACCTGCAGCAACTACAACAGCTGCAGCAGCAGGCTCAATACCGTAATCGGCTTTTAATACGTCGGCCAATTCTTGAACTTCTTTTACTGTTAAGCCTACTAATTGTTCGGCTAATGCTTTAATGTCTGCCATAAAATTTAATTTTAAGAAACCGCCTTCACTTTCGTTAAACGAATCCGGCGGAAGGTTATGGAATAGTGCCCTATCTTAACCTCAAGGGCTTTGGTTTTATTGTTATGTAAACTAAAAGTTATATGGTGCAAGAAAAATTTTCTTATACGATATAACCTCTCATCTAATTATTCTGCAGCAGCAGTTTGTTTTTCATGATGATGTATTAATGCAGCCAATACACGTTTAGCAGGAGATTGTAATAATCCAATTACTTCTCCAATTAACTCATTCTTAGTTTTAATTTGAGTTAATGCTTTCAGATTTTCGTTACCGGCATACACATCGCCATTAATAAAAGCAGCTTTTAAAACAGGCTTTTCATTATTATTTTCTTTGCGAAAAGAAGATATAATTAGTGCCGGCTCTTTTGGATTTTCGCTAAACATTAATGCAGTAACATTATGCAATGAATCGTATATTCCTGCATATTTTTCGGCATCAATTGCTTCTAATGCTTTACGAATTAAAGTATTTTTTGCTACTTTCATTTCAACTTGTTTATTAAAACAAGCTTTACGCAATTTAGATACTTGTGCTACTGATAAAGATTCTGTATCGGTAATGTAGAAATTATTGTATTGACTGAATTTTTCTTTCAAAATTTCAATCACTTCATTTTTTTGTTCTTTTGTCATAAACTAAACTTTTTAAAACCCGGGTCATTTTCCAATTAAATTAGAATCGCCAGGATTTAGTTTGATAATGATTTTACTTCTAATGTTATGCCGGGGCTCATTGAGCTGGCCATACTTACAGCTTTAAGGTAAATACCTTTTGCAGCAGATGGTTTTAGCTTAATAATTGCATTTAATAATTCGTGACTATTTTCTGCAATTTTTTCGGCTGAAAAAGATACACGTCCAATAGAGGCATGAACAATTCCTGCCTTATCTACTTTAAATGCAATTTTACCGCCTTTTACTTCATTTACAGCTTCTGCAACATTATTGGTTACAGTACCTGTTTTAGGATTAGGCATTAAATTACGAGGACCTAATATTTTACCTAATTTACCAATTTTAGGCATTACAGAAGGAGTTGCAACTACTACATCTACATCAACCCATCCGCTTTCTATTTTTTGAATAAATTCATCTAAGCCAACAAAATCGGCACCTGCAGCTTTTGCTTCGGCTTCTTTATCTGGCGTACAGAGAACTAATACTTTTTTTGTTTTACCGGTTCCATGTGGCAAGGTTACTGTGCCACGAACTTGTTGATCGGCTTTTTTAGGATCAACACCTAAACGAATATGCAAATCAACTGAACTATCAAATTTGGTACAGTTAACTTCTTTTACCAATACAGATGCTTCTTTAAGGGAATATAATTTGTTTTTATCCACCTTAGTTTCAGCAATTTTTCTTTTTTTAGTTAAAGACATTTTTTGAATTTTTTAAGATGAATAAATTAATTTTCCCAAGGAGCTTTACCTTCTACATTTAACCCCATACTACGTGCAGTACCAGCAACCATTTTCATGGCGCTTTCAATAGTAAAACAGTTAAGATCGGGCATTTTATCTTTTGCAATAACTTCTACTTGTTCCCAAGTAACTTTTCCAACTTTTGCACGATTACTTTCTTTACTGCCTTTTTGAATTTTAGCAGCTTCCATTAATTGAACAGCAGCTGGAGCAGTTTTAATAATAAAGTCGAAAGATTTGTCGGAGTAAACTGTAATTAAAACAGGAACAACTTTTCCCATTTTATCTTGAGTTCTTGCATTAAATTGTTTGCAGAACTCCATAATGTTTACACCTTTTGAACCAAGAGCAGGACCAACGGGAGGAGCAGGATTGGCCTGTCCACCTTTTACCTGTAGCTTAACAAAGCCGGTAATTTCTTTTGCCATGATAATTTGATTTAATTGGTAATAACGTTTTGCATTTACAAAACTCCCAAGTCTTGATTTTCATCAAGCTTCAATCATTCTTATTCGTAAGAACTTTTTTGGGATGGCAAAGGTAGGGAAGATTTTTGAAAAATTATTTACTTCTTAAAATAATTTCAACCTAAAACCCCTCAAAAGGCATTCAGTGCATCAATCACATACAGTATATCGGCTTCGGTATGGCAAGATGAGATAGGAAGACTAAGGGTTGTAGCATGAATTTCTTCAGATATAGGAAAAGTCTGATGCCCCACTATCGAAATTAATGCTTTTTGCCTATTGGGAGAAACCGGATAATGTATTTCTGTTCCAATTCCTTTTTTTTGCAAATATGTTCTTACAGCATCTCTTTTAGGATGTCGTATATTAAATATGTGGTAGACATCATCATAATCCTCATGTACAACAGGTAGTATAAAATCTTTTTTTAAGTTCTCTAAATATAGCTTTGCCAATTTCCGTTTATGGTCATTAATCATGTTGAGATAAGGCAGTTTAATTTGCAGAAAAATTGCCTGTAATTCATCAAGCCTACTATTCAATCCAATTACTTCGTTATAATATTTTCGATCTGAACCATAGTTTCTAAGTTGCATTAGCTTTTTAGCAAGTTGATTATCATTGGTAAGTATTGCTCCGGCATCGCCCAAAGCACCTAAATTTTTACTGGGATAAAAGCTGAAGGCAGCAAAAACGCCAAAAGAGCCGGCAATTTTTCCTTTATATTTTGCGCCATGCGATTGTGCACAATCTTCTATAATTGGAAGTTGATATTTTTCAGCAATTATTTTTATTGGTTCCATTTCACAACATTTTCCATATAAATGCACTACAATAATTGCTTTTGTTTTTTTAGTAATGGCAGATTCTATTTTGTTTGGATCAATATTGTATGTGTGCAAATCGGGCTCGACCAAAATTGGCTTATGCCCAGCCTGAAGAATGGCAAGTATGGTAGCAATATATGTATTAGAAGGAACAATTATTTCTGATCCTGAGGGTAGTTCTAGGGCTATTATAGAAATTATTAATGCATCTAATCCATTGGCAACTCCAACACAATTTCTACTACCATTAAACGCAGCAAACTCATCCTGAAAACGTTTTACTTCTTCTCCTAAAATATACCATCCTTTTTGCAAAAAGCTACTAAACCTACTTTGAAAAAGCAAGGTATACTTTTCATTCACTTTCGCAAGATTATCATAAGGTATCATACTTTGCATGATATGGTTGAAAAATATAGTCTTTCTCATCGAAAGTAGTTGATGCAAAAACCAATAAAATTGCATCCTTAGAAAAATTATACATTGTATGCCAGTCTTTTGTTTCTAAAATCAAACAGATTGAGGGATTATTTAGTAAAAATTCTTCTTGTTTTTCGCCATCATCTATATGCACAGTGCATGAACCATGAATGCAAATTGCAGCCTGCACTGTTTGATGATGGCGGTGGCCACCTCGTATTGAATCATCTACATGATAGATATAAAAAACACGTTTAATTTTAAAGGGCAATAAGCTGTCAGCATTATCTAAAACAGTTAATTCGCCCTTTTTACCACTAAAGTTTACCAAATTTAAAAGATATGCCATAGCTAAATGTTTTTAATACTTAAAACGTTTATTCACTGAAGCATCAATTCGATCCAATACATGATGGTCTTTCAGCATATCAAACTTTCGTGCATAAATTCTGTCTGATGCAATTATATCTTCAAAATCTTCTTCAGTAAAAGTTTTAGGACTGGGTGTTTTAGGCGGATGCTTATAATAGTGGCAATTTTCATTAATTACATACGCTGCAAAGGGCGAATTCATTAATAAAGTTTGAAAAATAAATTCATCTGGCGCAAACGTATAATAGAAAAACCTTTTTAATTTGGTATCGCTATGAATTTTATTTAATACATATTTTACAGCTTTTGGCGATAAAGCCCAAAACATTGAGCTACCATAAAACTTAATTCCTTTTGGCAACTTTCGTTTTGGCAATACACGGTTCAATAACTTTTCAAGAAAATTTTTGCCTTTAAAATGATAGTTCGCTAAGAATATTTTTTTTATTCTCAACATTCCTTCCTCCCATTCTCCATCAAATGCCCTATATTTCATCAGCAATTTTCCCTTTCTATTAGCAAAAAACAATTGCATTTCATCTACTGATTTAATTGGATAATCTTGGCCACTCATCAGGCTGATAAAATCATATTCTCGTCCGGAATCAAGTATTTCCTGAAGGGAGTTAAATACTGCTTGCACCGTACTATATCCTCCCCATTGTACTTTGATTCTTTTTTTTATTAAAAACACATTGGGAATTTGGGAAAGAAACTCGTGACTATGAATAGGTAATTTTGCATCTACATGTATATAAAAGTCGAATTCCGGATGTTGCATTTGCCTAATCATTCGTTCTGTTTGTGCAGGATTTGTATAGGTAACAATTAGGTGAGCTACACGCATAGAACAGGATTTATAATTAAGGCTATATTTATTTATTATCTACTAACTATGTTATGAAGATATTAAATAAAACCGAAAAAGCCACTATGCATAAAACAAAGTGGCTTTTATAATTTTAAAAAGAAAAATTATGACAATTTCTCTACTTGCATGTAGTTGAGCTCTACAGGAGTTGAACGACCGAATATTTTTACAGTTACTTTTAGTTTCTTCTTCTCATCATTTACTTCTTCAATTACGCCATTAAAATCATTAAATGGTCCTTCAATAATTTTAATAGTTTCTCCAACAATAAAAGGTTCGCTAATACTAACTCCCTGATCATTCATTTCATCAACCTTACCCAACATTTTATTTACTTCGCTTTTTCTTAACGAAATGATATTTCCTTTAGAACCTTTTCCATCGGTTAAGAAATGCATAATATTGCTAATGTTACTAATGTGCTGAACTACGTCATCTGTTAGTTTGCCATTTTCTACTTCTAACATAACATAACCGGGAAAGTAGTTTTTTTCACGCATTACTTTCTTACCATTTTGAACCTTATACACTTTTTCCATTGGAAGAAAGACTTGCCTAATAATCTCTGTCCATCCGTTTCGAGCAATATCTTTATCTAAATATTCTTTTACGCTACGCTCTTTTCCGCTCACTACACGGAGAACATACCATTTGGTTTCTTTTTGTTGTTGTACTATATCTTCCATTTTCTTTTCCACTACTTAAATAATGAATAAACTAATTTTAGTAATTGGTTACTACTAAAATCCATTACCCAAACCATTGCCGTAATAATAACGGTAGCTACTAAAACAATTACGGTACTTTGCTGTAATTGTAACCATGTAGGCCAACTTACTTTTTCAATAAGCTCACGATAGCTGTCTTTAAAATATGCCGCAATTTTATTCATCTTTAAATTATTTAAAAAATCAGCAATTTATTGGTTGCACGGGCACTAGGATTCGAACCCAGATCAAAGGTTTTGGAGACCCGTATGCTACCATTGCACCATGCCCGTATGAATCAAAAGTCTCCGGTCAAAATTGTATGATTATTGACCAAAGACTTTTAAATGTATGTTTATTTCTTCAATGAAGAAGAATAGATCTTGACTTATTTCAAGATTTCAGTAACCTGACCAGCACCTACTGTTCTACCACCTTCACGAATAGCGAACTTTAACCCTTTTTCCATGGCAATTGGTTGAATTAACTTAACGGTTAAGTTAATATTATCGCCAGGCATTACCATTTCTGTTCCTTCAGGTAAAGAAACTTCACCGGTAACATCTGTAGTACGGAAATAGAATTGAGGACGATATTTATTGAAGAACGGGGTATGACGTCCACCTTCTTCTTTACTTAATACATAAACTTCGCCTTTAAATTCGGTATGAGGAGTAATTGATTTAGGAGCGCAAATTACCATACCACGGCGAATATCTTTCTTTTCAATACCACGTAATAATAAACCTGCGTTATCACCAGCCTCACCACGATCTAATAATTTTTTGAACATTTCAACACCTGTAACAGTTGAGTTCAATGGAGCTTCCATTAAACCAACGATTTCTACAGCTTCACCTACTTTAATCACACCACGTTCGATACGACCTGTAGCAACTGTACCACGACCTGTGATAGAGAATACATCTTCTACAGACATTAAGAATGGTTGATCAACCGGACGAGGAGGTAATGGAATGTAACTATCAACAGCCTCCATTAATTCGTCAACAGCTTTTACCCATTTATCTTCACCTGCTAAGGCACCGGTAGCAGAACCTTTAATAATAGGTGTATTATCTCCATCGAAACCATAAGAACTTAATAATTCACGGATTTCCATTTCTACTAAATCTAATAACTCAGCATCATCTACTAAGTCTACTTTATTCATAAATACTACAATACGAGGAACACCTACTTGACGAGCTAATAAAATGTGCTCTTTAGTTTGAGGCATAGGACCATCTGTTGCAGCCACAACTAAAATTGCGCCATCCATTTGAGCCGCACCGGTAATCATGTTTTTAACATAGTCAGCGTGACCAGGACAGTCAACGTGAGCATAGTGGCGATTAGCTGTTTGGTATTCTACG
>JAKAJX010000218.1 GCA_021824855.1 Bacteroidota bacterium
GCAAGCAATGGCTACAACTCCTTTGATGAAAAAAATTTTAGCCGAGATGGGCGAATAGATTAAAGCTGTTTAATAGGATATCCTTTATTAATCCAATCGGTTCTAATATTATTAGAAAGATTTAATAGTTTGTGGTTTTTAAATCCTAAAGAGTTTAATAAACGAAATGCCGGTCTAACATTCGGGCAATGTTCAAAAGGGCAACAACCGCAATAAATAACAATTTCTTTGTCTTTAGGAACTCCTTTCAAAAAGGTTCTTAGTTTGCCTAAATTATCTTCTTCACTTGCCATGCCAATAAAAACCGAATTAGGAATTATGGCTGTTGGTCCAATACATACTATCAACGGTGCTTTATTTTCTGTAATTCTTGTTGCAAGTGCAGAAGGTTCCATTAATTGAGAAGATTTCCAAGGTTCTTGTGCATTAGTGCAACTATTTACAAGAACAACTAATAAAATGAGTAGGATATTTTTCATGTTAATATTTTTTGCAAATAACATTTACATACGTAATTAAATAAGTAACATTTATCACTTTTTTTAATTTGTATTGAAGTATATAAATTTTTGTAAACTTAAATTATTTTTCTAATAAAAAATCCTGCTGGTAGTGCAGGACTTTTTATTGGTATAGTTACTTAGTGTACTTAAATTATTAATAATCCATCTCCGTAGCTAAAGAAGCGATATTTATCTTTAATAGCTTTTTTATACGCTTCAATTGCCAAATCATACCCTGCAAAAGCACAAGTCATAATTAATAAACTTGTTTTGGGTAAATGAAAGTTGGTAACCAAACTATCGGCAACGCTAAAATCGTAAGGAGGATGGATAAAATGATTGGTCCAGCCTTCACTTGGTTTTAATAGTTTTTGAGCGGTAAAACTTGTTTCCATTGCTCGCATGGTAGTAGTGCCAATAGAACAAATACGATGTCCCTTTTCTTTTGCTTTATTAACAATATTGCATGCTTCTTCCGGTATATTATAATATTCGGCATCCATTTTATGTTTGCTTAAATCCTCCACTTCAATTGGGCGAAAAGTGCCTAATCCTGTGTGTAAAGTAATTTCTGCAAAACGAATACCTTTAATTTCGCAACGTTTAATTAGTTCTTTGCTAAAGTGTAAACCTGCTGTAGGAGCAGCAACTGCACCTTCATATTTGGCATAAACGGTTTGGTATCTTTCTTTATCCTCATCATCGGGTTTCCGTTTAATATATTTAGGCAATGGAGTTTCTCCTAAAAATTCGAGCATAGCTTTAAAACTGGTATCATCATCATCCCATAAAAAACGAATAGTACGTCCGCGGCTGGTAGTATTATCAATTACTTCGGCAACCAATTCTTCATTATCGCCAAAATATAATTTATTACCAACTCTAATTTTTCTTGCGGGATCAACAATTACATCCCATAATTTATTGGGCTTATTTAATTCTCTTAACAGAAATACTTCAATTTTAGCTCCTGTTTTTTCTTTACGGCCATACATTCTTGCCGGAAATACTTTGGTGTTATTTACTACAAACACATCTTTATCATCAAAATAGTCTAAGATGTTATAAAAATGTTTGTTTTCCATTTGCCCTGTTTTTCTGTTTACAACCATTAAACGGCTGTCTTCTCTCTTCTTTGTTGGATTTTGGGCAATTAAATTTAGTGGAAGATCGAATCGAAATTGACTTAATTTCATGTTACGGCATGAATTTTAAAGGTGATTAAAGTTTGCAAAGGTAAGGGAATGCATTTTATGATAGTAGTTAAATTATAAAAGTTGTGGAATAAACTAACATCAATTGCAAATAATAGTGAATAGTATTGGTAAATTTTGAACCTAATCCCCCTAACTTTGTCGCCTCGATTGTTGCTCAAAAAAATACTTCAGATACATTGTAAACGATTTATATGATTCGAAAACCTTGGTGGAAGTTACTCAGCTTTATTTTGTTAATGTATACAGCCGTAATGGGATTTTTAGTGAATGTGCCTAATCCGCCCGGCGTTCCTTTACAACAAAGCATCCGTAATTTATTTTTTCATGTGCCAATGTGGTTTTGCATGAATGTGTTATTTATGGTATCGTTGGTATATGCGGTTAAATATTTAAAATCTCCCAATACAATTTATGATACTTATTCATTAGAGTTTGCTCGTACCGGAACAGTGTTTGGCATATTAGGATTAATTACCGGATCGGTTTGGGCAAAATATCAATGGGGAGCTTGGTGGAGCGGAGACCCAAAACAAAATGGAGCTGCTATTGCATTGCTTATTTACTTTGCTTATTTTGTTTTACGAGGTAGTTTAAATGATGATGAAAAGAAAGCCAGAATAGGATCGGTATATAATATTTTTGCTTTCTTTATGTTATTTCCAACTATCTGGATTTTACCCCGATTAACTGAAAGTCTTCATCCGGGTGGTCAAGGAAGCGATGGTAATCCGGCATTGAATGGAAAAGATTTAGCCCCATCCATGCGGTTGGTATTTTGGCCTGCTGTAATAGGGTGGACTTTATTAGGAGTTTGGATAGCTACTTTACGAATAAGATATCAATTTATTTTTCAAAAGAAATTAAACAATGAATAAATTAAAACACATTGCAGCAACAATTGCTTTTGCATTGGTTAGTGTGTTGGCTAATGCCCAAGACGTTGCTAATACTGATGAAGGTATTATGAAAAGTAACGGTAAAATTTACGTGGTAATGACGGTGGTTATTGTAATTATTGCAGGTTTATTTTTATACCTATTGAACTTAGATAAGCGGATAAGTAAGTTAGAAAAATAATGTGATTAAGCTTTTTGTAAAAAACGAATAATGCACTGTATTTACTAATACATAAAAATGCAAAATTGCACTGCCAATGCAGTTAATAAACGATAGATTGCTCCATATAAAAAACGCTAAATAAGAAAAGTTATGTCAACTACAAACACCTACAGTTTTTTTGAAAGTGTAGAAAAAAGCTTTGATAAAGCTGCAAAATTTACCAAATGGGATAAAGGTTTACTGGAACAAATAAAAGCATGTAACAGTGTGTACAGTATGAACTTTCCTGTTAAAATGGATGATGGACGAATAGAAGTAATTGAGGCCTTTCGAGTACAACATTCACAACATAAAACTCCCTGTAAAGGTGGTATTCGGTTCAGCGAATTTGTTAATGACGATGAAGTAAAAGCATTGGCAAGTTTAATGACGTATAAATGTGCTATTGTTAATGTTCCTTTCGGCGGAGCAAAAGGCGGTATTAAAATTAATCCACGTAACCATAGTGCCTATGAATTAGAAAAAATAACCCGCCGATATACTGCCGAATTGGTAAGAAAAAATTTTATTGGTCCTGGCATTGACGTGCCGGCACCCGATTATGGTACAGGAGAAAGAGAAATGGCATGGATTGTAGATACTTACCAAAGTTTAAATCCGGGAAATATTGATGCTGCCGGTTGTGTTACCGGCAAACCTATTAGTCAGGGTGGTGTTCATGGAAGAAAAGAAGCAACCGGTTTAGGTGTATTTTATGGTACCAGAGAAGTGTGCAATATGCCCGATATTATGAAAAAATTAGGCTTGGCTTTAGGTATTGAAGGTAAACGTGTTGTTGTTCAAGGAATGGGAAATGTAGGATACCACTGCTCTAAGTTTTTTAGAGAACATGGTGCTAAAGTAATTGCAATTGCTGAATTTGAAGGTGCTGTATTTAATGAAAATGGATTAAATGAAGAAGATATATTTCAACATAGAAAACGCACTGGAAGTATTTTAAATTTTGCAGGTGCAACCAATATAGAAAATTCTTCCTCTGCTTTAGAGCTTGAATGCGATATATTAGTTCCGGCTGCTTTAGAAAATGTAATTAATGGTGTAAATGCACCCAATATTAAAGCAAAAATTATAGCCGAAGCCGCTAATGGTCCGCTTACACCGGAAGCAGATGAATACTTTGTTGAAAATGGTGTTTTGGTAATACCTGACATGTACTTAAATGCAGGTGGTGTTACCGTTTCGTATTTTGAGTGGTTGAAAAATTTATCGCACATGCGATTTGGAAGAATGGAAAAACGCTTTCAAGAAAATATGAACAAACATATTCTCAATCAAATAGAATCTACATCGGGTAAAAAGGTAGGAGAGAGAGATAAAGATTTTATATTACATGGGGCAGATGAAATTGATTTAGTGTACAGTGGATTAGAAGAAACAATGATTTCTGCTACCAAAGAAATTATGGATATTTGGAAAGATAATCCGCAAATACCCGATATGCGTACTGCGGCTTATGTTAATGCAATTAATAAGGTTGCTTTAAGTTATATTGAATTAGGTATTTTCCCATAGGAATAATTATACTACCTACTTTTATTTTAAAGCCGTTCATTAAAAATTGAACGGCTTTTTTTAGTCTATAATTTTTTCTGCATCCAAATATCACATCCGCAATGGCCGCTTCTGCCTAACGAGAAGTTAATATATTCAAACCCTAATTTTTCATAAACTTTTAAAGCAGTACTCAATTCCGGCATCGATTCAAGATAAACGGTTGTATAACCTAAGTCTTTGGCAGCTTGTAAACAATGTTCCAGCATTTTTCTTCCCAAACCTTTGCCTCTTGCGTTTTTGGTAAGATACATTTTTACGAGCTCGCAAAAACCTTCCGGTAAATTTTCGGTAGGAAAAATTCCACCACCACCAAGTATTTTTCCATTTTCTTCGGCAACAAAATAAATGCTTTTATCTGTGCTGCTAAATAATTGGTATAAGTTATCGGTAGTTTCATCAAAATAAACAGTGCCGGGTTTATTGGCATTAAATTCTTCTAAAGAAGTTCTTATAATAGAAGCCAAAATTGCATTATCTGTTGGCTCAATGGTTCTAATAATAATGGTTTCTTCCATGTTTATTCTTTTCTGAACTGTTTAAATAGATTAATTAAGCCATTGGTTGAGCTGTCGTGGGTTGTAATAGGTTTTTCATTTTCTAATTCGGGTAAAATTTTACCGGCTAATTGTTTGCCTAATTCCACACCCCATTGATCGAAGCTGAAAATATTCCATATAACACCTTGTACAAATATTTTATGCTCGTACAGTGCAATTAAACTACCCAAAGTATATGGCGTAATTTTTTTAATAAGAAATGAATTAGTAGGTTTATTGCCCTCGAACATTTTAAATGCTGCTATTTTCTTAATTTCCTCTTCCGATTTTCCAGCTTGCAGTAATTCTTCTTTTACTTCTTTTTCTGTTTTGCCATTCATTAACGCTTCGGTTTGGGCAAAGAAGTTGGATAACAATTTTATATGATGATCGCCAATTGGATTATGGCTAATGGCAGGAGCAATAAAATCGGCGGGTATTACAATAGTTCCTTGATGAATTAATTGATAGAATGCATGCTGACCGTTGGTGCCGGGTTCGCCCCAAATTACGGGTCCTGTTGCATAATTTACAGGGTTTCCATTTCTATCAACGCTTTTGCCATTGCTTTCCATATTGCCTTGTTGAAAGTAGGCTGCAAAGCGGTGTAAATATTGATCGTAAGGAAGAATTACTTCACTTTGTGTTCCAAAAAAGTTGGTGTACCATACACCAATTAGTGCCATTAAAACAGGAATATTATTTTCAAATTTGGCTGTTTTAAAATGTTCATCGACTGCAAATGCACCTTTTAATAAATCTTCGAAATTAGTATAACCAATAGTTAAGGCAATAGATAAACCAATAGCACTCCATAAAGAATATCTTCCACCAACCCAATCCCAAAACTCAAACATATTGGCTTTATCAATTCCAAATTTTACCACCTCTTTTTCGTTGGTACTTAAAGCTGCAAAATGTTGCGATATAAATTTTTCATTTTTTGCATGTTCTAAAAACCAATTGCGTGCCGTATGTGCATTGGTCATGGTTTCTTGTGTAGTAAAAGTTTTCGATGCTACTAAAAATAGCGTTTCATCGGGAGTAACTTTTTTTAGTGTTTCAGCAATATGGGTTCCATCTACATTACTAACAAAGTACGATTGAATGCCCTCTACCCAATATGGTTTTAAAGCTTCGGTAACCATTACCGGTCCAAGGTCGCTGCCACCAATACCAATGTTTACAATGTATTTAATAGGTTTTCCGGTATACCCTTTCCAACTTCCGCTATGAATTTTTTCGCAGAAAGTTTTCATTTGGGTTTGCACTTTTTTAATTAAAGGCAATACATCTTTCCCATCTACCATTATTGGTGAATTAGCAAAATTTCTTAAAGCGGTATGTAATACCGATCGATTTTCTGTTTCATTAATTTTTTCACCTTCAAATAGGGCTTTAATAGCCGTTGTTAATTCGCAATCATTTGCTAATTGAAGTAATAATTGTAAAGTTTTTTTGTTAATGATATTTTTAGAATAATCGAAAAATATATCTTGAAAAGTAACAGAAAAATTAGATTGTCTATCCGGATCTTTTGCAAATAAATCTTTCATTTGCGTACGATTCATTTCTTCTTCAAAATGTTTTTTCAATAAAATCCAAGCTTGTGTATTGGTTGGGTTAATTCTCGGTAACATTATCTTTAATTTTTATTTTTTTTATAAAGATTGAATTGTGCGAATAGTTTTTTGAACCATTTCTTCAGAAATATCTAAATGTAAAACCATTCTAACTTGAGTTGGAGAAATGGCAATCATTAAAATACCCTGTTCTTTCATTTTTGCTACAAATGATGCAGCGGTATAAATATCTTTTAGTTCAAAAATGATAATATTGGTTTCTACAGGAAAGATATTGCCTATAAACTTTTTTTGTAAAAGTGCATGAGTAATTTGTTGAGCATGATGATGATCTTCTTGTAATCTTTCTATATTATTCTCAATAGCATAAATTCCTGCGGCTGCTAAATAACCCGTTTGACGCATTCCTCCTCCAAAAACTTTTCTTATTCTTCTTGCCTTGTAAATAAATTCTTTATTACCCACCAATACGCTACCTGCCGGAGTACCCAATCCTTTACTTAAACAAATAGAAATAGAATCAAATTCGTTACCGTATTGTTCGGGTTTTTGTTGTTGAGCAATTAAAGCATTAAATATTCTGGCACCATCTAAATGCAGCTTTAAGTTATTTTTGATACATGCTTCTTTAATTTGCTGAATATCAGTTAAATGATAACAACTTCCACCACCTCTGTTAGCAGTATTTTCTAAAGAAACCAAACTGGTATTTGGTTTATGAATATCTGTAGGGTTAATGGCGGTTAATACCTGTTCGGCTGTAATTCGACCTCGGTCTCCATTTACTAATTTAACCGAACAACCACTGTTAAATGCAATACCACCGCCTTCATATTGGTAGATATGGGAGAGTGTATCGCATATAATTTCATCGCCCGGCTGTGTATGTACTTTTATAGCAATTTGATTGCTCATGGTACCACTTGGACAAAATAATCCGGCTTCTTTATTAAATAAAGTTGCCATTCGGTTTTCTAATTCATTGGTGGTAATATCTTCACCAAAAACATCATCCCCAACTTTAGCATGTAGCATATATTCCAGCATGGCGGTAGAAGGGCGGGTCACTGTATCGGAGCGATAATCAATCCAATCCTGATTCATGCTGCGAAGATAAAGCGTAATGTTTATCCGTTAGCGAGGGTGGGGATAAAAGTGAAAAATTGGTTGGAGGAATGAGATATTCAATAAAG
The DNA here is from genome assembly GCA_021824855.1 of Bacteroidota bacterium. GTDB lineage: Bacteria > Bacteroidota > Bacteroidia > Chitinophagales > Chitinophagaceae > JAKAJX01. Next base: position 7,706 of record JAKAJX010000218.1, read on the forward strand.
ATATTGCAACTAATACGCCAATTTTTTTAGATAATAGTGTTAGTTATTCCTCCTGCAATTTCTTTTTGCAGTTTTTAACACTGTGGGTAATAAATTTCGGAAAAACTATGTAATTCGGTTGTTTTAAGCTAATTTTGCCAACTTTCGTCAAAAAGTACAACATTTAACGTTTAGTAATGCATTAGTTTCACAACTTTTTCTGTCTAAAATCGTTAATAATATTAATCAGTAACAATAGACTATGAGGCAGCTTAAAATTGCAACCCAAATTACCAACAGAGATTCTCAGGCCGTAGAAAAGTATCTGCAGGAAATTTCTAAAATTCCGATGATCACTCCCGAAGAGGAAACAACACTGGCACAGAAAATCAAAATGGGTAATCAGAGAGCATTAGACAAATTGGTGCAAGCCAATTTACGTTTCGTGGTTTCGGTTGCAAAACAGTATCAACATCAGGGTTTATCTTTAAGCGATCTCATCAACGAGGGAAATCTCGGCCTAATTAAGGCGGCACAACGCTTTGATGAAACAAAAGGATTTAAATTTATTTCTTATGCCGTATGGTGGATTCGTCAATCTATTTTACAGGCATTGGCAGAGTAAGGTAGATTGGTTCGTTTG
>JAKAJX010000105.1 GCA_021824855.1 Bacteroidota bacterium
GAGCATTCAGTTGAACACTGATTATAAAAAAAATAGATAAAAAGAATTGAATTCTTTTATTCAATAAAAACATTTGAAATTATTTACGTTTGAAAAAATGGTTTACACTAAAGATAAATCAAAAGGTGGTCCACGTAAAGAATAATGATCAACTATTAATGAATGAAGTGATGATTGGTAATTGGGATAATTTACCAAAATAGTTGTATAAACAATGACTTCTGCATAGGAAAGTTCTGGGGCAAATTCGCAAGTAATATTCTCGAATCGCTTGTTTAAATGCTGTTTCGATTTGTTATTTGATTGCTTTGTTCCTAAAGAAAATTTTACATTGATAGCTTGTTGTATTGGCTTTAATGAAGAAACACTGGTATGCTGAGAATAATTGCCAACATTTTCATTAAAACACAACTGAACGCAGAAAAATACGGTATACACCGTAAATATGATAATAGAACGAAATACTTTGCTATTGATTATATTTTTTCCCATCAGATTTTTCAAAGCTAAATATTTTATTCAAATGATATGCCGTTATGCCTTCATTAAAAAAGATTTTACATTTTTTTGGGAGTTTTTTTATTTCCTACACTTACTTAAATCGCCACAACTATAGTAATTTTATACGATTGATTGCGAGATGATCATCCTTCATAACAAATAATCAACTCAATATTTTTTAAAAAGTTTAACTTTTATTTATGCTCTTCACCAAAGCTTATGCAGCACAAAGCAGCACAACACCTTTAGCTCCTTTTGAATTGTATAGAAGATCGCTTAAAGATAATGATGTACATATTGAAATTTTATACTGTGGTATTTGCCACTCAGATATTCATCAAGTAAGAAATGAATGGGGCGGATCGATGTATCCCATGGTTCCGGGACATGAGATTGTTGGTAAAGTAATAGCCATTGGCAATAAAGTAGAAAAATTTAAAATAGGAGAAACAGTTGGTGTGGGTGTTATGATTGATAGCTGCAGGCAATGCAAAAACTGTATTAAAGATTTAGAGCAATATTGTATTGAAGGGATGACAGGCACTTACAATGCTATAGAACGCGATGGGAAAACAATGGCACAAGGCGGTTATTCTTCTCAAATAGTTGTTAACGAACATTACGTATTACACGTTGCCGATACATTACCGCTTAATGCAGTTGCTCCATTACTTTGTGCAGGCATTACAACGTACTCGCCTTTACGTTATGCAAATGTTAACCACACAACCAAAGTAGGTGTTATTGGATTAGGCGGATTAGGACACATGGCTGTAAAGTTTGCCGTTGCATTTGGTGCCCAAGTTACTGTAATAAGCACATCGCCCAATAAAGAGGCCGATGCAAAAAAATTAGGTGCACACCAATTTATTTACTCGAAAGATGAGGAGCAAATGAAAAAATATAAAAGCTATTTTAATGTGCTACTCGATGCAGTTTCTGCTAATCATAATTATTCAAAATACCTCGACTTATTGGATATAGATGGCAAAATGATGGTGGTAGGATTACCGCAAACTTCACCCAATATTTCTCCCTTTTCTTTAATTAGTAACAGAAGAAGTATTACCGGCTCTATGATTGGCGGAATGAAAGAAACGCAAGAAATGCTCGACTTTTGTGCACAACACCATATTGTTGCCGACGTGGAAGTTATCCCTATTCAAAAAGTAAATGAGGCATACGAAAGAATGTTAAAAGGAGATATAAAATATAGGTTTGTGATTGATATTGCATCTTTAAATGAAAAATAGCAACTAATATTTAGGGCAATCAATACCATCATTTTCCTTTTTTCGGAAAGGATGAACATTTAACATGATATAAAATCCGCCATTTAAAGTTTGTGTTCCTTTTTTAAACCATTTATAAAAATCTAAACTATGTACGCCCAATAATAATGGTCCTAATTTTAAAGCTCCACCAATCCATAATTGTCCTTGTGTATTGTATTGTATGGGCAAGTAAGCTCCAAGATTTGCTGTTTCCCATCTGGGTGTAATAGTTAATAAGTTAATTTCTCGTGTTCGCAATTTCATCCAAGGTTCGGTTGAAAAAACATTAACACTAAGCTCTCCATTTACAAAAAAATGATTCCCAAAATTTCTATCTACATTAATTACAATTCTTGTTGGATTAGCAATGGCAAAAGCAGTACGTAAATTGTCAACTTTATTAAAATAATTGCTTAATGTATTTCTTACTTCGGTTAGTGTAGTAGCATTTGCCAACTGCAATTGCAATGTTGTATCAATAGCAGTTGTTTGTGGCATGCTAGCATTAAACGAACCTCCTGCAGGCTCGTACCTGTTTTTGCCAATATCCATGATACTTACTCCTATTTTCCAATCGTAATTTTCGGGCGTTATTGTTTCATCATCAAAAGGCAAATTTTTTCTAAAAAGATATTCAAAACCAATGCTAAAGTTAATTGCAGATAAAGTGTTTTTTACAAAAGTTTTTGTATTACTTAGTACGCTTCTATTGGCATCGAGCAAACTATAATTATACGAATATGCAGCCTGAGCAGAACCTCCGGTAATTGGATAAAAATTTCCATTAGCAGTAGCCTGCTCTGCATAAGTAAGATGTAACATATTAAAATCAGCACCCGATAATCCTCTTGTATAAGCCATAGTTATTCCACCCGATAATCTGGATGATGATGTTTCTTGCAGCACTCTGGAATAATTGAGATTAAATTCGGCCCAACCACTATTGGTAAGATAACCTTGCATAAAATCAACCTTATTATTGGCATGTAAAAAGCTTTGTAAACTGCTAATACTGTCGCTATAAGCAAAGGGCATTGTTTTGGCATTTACAAACATTCTGCCTCTTAGCCCAAATGCAATGGCACTTTTTTTATTGATTTGGAATCTTGCATTTAAAACGGATAAATCCATATTAGCATGAAAATATCTCGATCTTAATCCGTTTGTAAATTCTGTATATGCTGTATTAAATTGACGTAAAGAGGCATCGTTGATAGTAAATAATGAGTTGCTTACTCCCAACTGACCGGAAAAAATATTTACATCCCATTTATATGCCGAGTTAACAGTAGAAGCCGGATTAACATACATACTCGTTACCCCTGCATAAGGCGAACCATTAATTGCATGATAACTCTGTCCAAAACTCATTTCAAAAAGAAATGAATATAAAAAAGCTGCAAATAAATATATTTTAAATTGGGGGGAAGATGATTTCATGCCTTACAGAGTAATATGTAAAAATAAGGAACTGCCCACCTACAAAACAAATGATAGATGAGCAGTTAGATATTTTAAGGAAAAAATAAGATACTTATAATTTTTCTCCGTGTTGCGACCAATCTAATCCTTCTTTTTCCTCATCGGCTGTAACGCGTAAGGGCGTTATAAAATCGGTTATCTTTAATAAAAGTAACGATCCAAAAAAAGCAAATAGCGATACACCAATTACTGCTGTAACATGAATAAAAAATAATTTCGTTTCGCCAAAAATCAATCCATTATTCACCACTGCACTATTAATACTTTTATGTGCAAATACCGCCGTAAGTAACATACCTGAAATACCACCTACACCATGACAAGGAAAAACATCTAACGTATCATCCAAAGATGTTTTAGTTCTCCATTCAACCATTAAATTACTTATCAAACTACTAACAATACCAACAGTTAAGGCATGAGGAATGCTAATAAACCCTGCCGCAGGAGTGATAGCAACTAATCCCACTACAGCACCAATGCAAGTACCCATAGCACTGGGTTTACGACCTCGAATTGCATCGAAAATTACCCATGCAAATGCTGCAGAGGCAGAAGCAGTGGTGGTGGTAGCTAATGCTGTAGCTGCTAATCCATTTGCACCAAAGGCAGAACCGGCATTAAAGCCTAACCAACCAAACCATAATAAACCCGTACCCAACATAACATAAGTTATTCTTGCCGGATTATGATTAGGTTCATTTCTTTTCTTTAAATAAACAGCACTAGCCAATGCAGCCCAACCGGCACTCATATGCACCACTGTACCACCGGCAAAATCTAACACACCAAATTTTGATAAAATTCCATCCGGATGCCAAGTAGCATGAGCTAAAGGAGAATATATAAAAATACTGAACAAAGCAATAAATAAAACATAAGAAGTAAACCGAATTCTTTCGGCAAAAGCACCGGTAATTAAAGCCGGCGTAATGATGGCAAATTTTAATTGATAAAAAGCAAATAATACCAAAGGTATGGTAGCAGCCAATTTAATACTGCCATCAGCCGAAGTAATGGGACCACCTTCTATAACGCCTTTCATCATAAAAAAAGTAAAAGGATTGCCTATAATACCACCAATTGATTTTCCAAAAGCCAAACTAAAACCAACAACTACCCAAATTATTGTAATAATTGCCATACTCATGTAGCTTTGAAGCATTGTTGAAAGAACGTTCTTCTTATTCACCATTCCTCCATAAAAAAAGGCCAATCCGGGTGTCATAATCAGCACTAACCCTGTAGCACAAAGCATCCATGCGATATCAGCATAATTAATGTCGGAATTGGGTTTAACGTTTTGCTGAGGTAAACTGGGGAAAAAGAAACTCAGAATAACAATCACCAATAATAAAATAAAAGGAATTAAGGCTAAACGGCGAGTCATCGACATGATAGTAATTTTTTAATTATATGAATAATTTTATAAAATTTATACAAATATTGCATCAATTTTTTAAAAAACAATCATATTTTTAATTTTACTATTTGAATATTATTAAAAAAGCCACCGCTGAGGGTGGCAATTACAAGCTATCTATATCATAGTATTTTACGGCTGATTTTGCGAGTACACCAACAAGGCCTTTTCGAGGCAATCCATTGCCGCATTGATATCATTTAAATTTAAAACATACGCTAATCTCACTTCTTTTTTTCCCAAACCGGCAGTACCATAAAAACCGCTTGCAGGTGCTAACATAACTGTTTGCTGTTGATACTCGAATTTTTCCAATAACCACTGACAAAAAATATCTGCATCGTTAACAGGTAATTGAGCAATTACATAAAATGCACCACCCGGATTAGGACAAACTACCCCATCCATAGCAACTAACCGCTTCACAATCAAGTCTCTTCTTGCTTTGTATTCGGCTTTGGTAGTATTAAAATAATCAGGGGGTAAATCAATAGCTGCTTCTGCCGCAATTTGAGCAAAAGAAGGCGGACTTAACCTTGCTTGTGCAAACTTCATCACTGCATCTAATACCAATTTATTTTTTGTTACCAAGGCTCCAATTCTGCCACCGCAAGCACTATATCGCTTGCTAATAGTATCCATTAAAATCACATTTTCATCCACTCCATTTAAATGCATTGCACTTATATGTGTTCCTTCATAACAAAATTCTCTGTATGCTTCATCCGAAAATAAGTATAAATTGTATTTTAAAATTATTTGTCTTAAAGCCTCCATTTCTTCTTTCGTATACAAATACCCCGTAGGATTATTAGGATTACAGATAATAATTGCTTTTGTTTTAGGAGTAATCTTCTTTTCAAATTCTTCCATTGCGGGCAATCCAAATCCGTTTTCAATAACCGAGGTTACCGGCACAACAGTTACACCTGCTGCAACAGCAAATCCATTATAATTTGCATAAAAAGGCTCCGGAATTATTACTTCATCGCCTGCATCTAAACAAGCCATCATACCAAATAAAATAGCTTCGCTGCCACCTGTTGTAATAATTATTTGGTTATAATCAACATCAATGCCCACCGTTTTATAATATGTTACCAATTTTCTTCTATAACTCTCATTTCCCGCACTATGGCTATATTCCAATACCTTAAAATCGCTATTTCTTACTGCATCTAAAATTGGTTTAGGTGTTTCAATATCGGGCTGACCAATATTTAAATGGTATACTTTTATGCCTCTTTTTTTGGCAGCTTCGGCATAAGGCACTAATTTTCTTATGGGTGATGGCGGCATTAAATTACCGCGATTACTGATAGTTAACATACTACAAATGTAATGGCATTAGCATAAAAAAAGCCGTTGTTAAAAACAACAGCTTTTAATTTAAAAATTTATTTTCTAACTTTTAGGTAATAATACTTCTCCTTGAATAGTTAGAATTACAGGTTTATCGTAATTAGCAAATTTTACAGTTACTTTTTTCGAAAAAACACCCGATAAAGCTGCATTGTAGGTAACTTTTATTTTTCCTGTAGCACCTTTTGCAATTGGCACTTTAGGATAATCGGGAGTGGTACATCCACATTCGGCAGTTGCAATTTCAATTACTAAAGGTTTTGCAGTGGTGTTTTTAAAAGTAAACACATACGATGCAGGAACACCTTTTTTAATTTTTCCAAAAGAATGAGTTACTGTTGAAAACTGAGCAGGATTTTGTGCAAAGCCTGTTAAACAAATTCCAATAAATGCTGCAAGAAGAATTTTTTTCATTGCTGTTTAATTTTTATATACTTATTGATAATTAATTGCCGGGTAATGGATTTTTTTGATTTGGCTGAGCAGAAGAATTAGTAGATGGATTATTTGAATTGCCTGTATAAGTTTCTCCTTTAAAATTCAAGGATTTACTAACAGTACCATTATTAAAAAATAATGTTGCCGATTTTGAGAAATTACCAATTGCATTTCCACTAAATCCTAATGTAACTATAATTGTTTCGCCGGGTGCAAATTTTTTACCTTTCTCGTATTTAGGCGTAGTACAACCACAACCTACTTGTACATTATCGAGCGATGCCGAATCGGTGCCAATATTTTTAATAAGCACTTCATATTGAACAGGCTTTCCGTAGGGTATTTTACCAAAATCGTACTGATCGTTTTTAAATTCAAATAATTTAGTAATATCTTTTGCTATGTTATTCGGGTGTTGAGCATAAACAGCGCCAACAGCACTCAGCATAAAAACAATAAAAAATAATTTTTTCATTTCCCTTACCAATTTTAGAAAGAATAAAATTAGGTATAATGCATTATTAAAACCGTGTAATTGTGTAAAAATTATGCCAAATACGCAATTTTAAAGAATCTTCTTATATTGTACTACCATTCTTTCCACAAGAAAATTAGAAATATTTCTATTGCTGTTGTAATATTTAATTTTGTTTCATGGAACAAACCATTACCTTGGCATATAAAGATGATATGCTCTCATACGAAGGTTTCAAAAATCAAGTATTAGACGACTATAAAACTGCATTTATTAGTCGTGAAGCCAGTTTAATCGGGCGTCGTGAAGTATTAACAGGCAAAGCCAAATTTGGCATTTTTGGCGATGGAAAAGAGTTAGCTCAAATTGCCGCAGCCAAATTTTTTAAAGCCGGAGATTTTAGAGCAGGATATTACCGTGATCAAACTTTTATGTTTGCTACAGGCTTGGCAAGTATTGAACAATTTTTTGCTCAACTATTTTCGGATCCTGATATAAACAATGATCCATTTAGTGCGGGCAGACAAATGGTTTCGCACTTTGCAACCAGAATTGTAGATGAAACCGGGCATTGGTTAGATTTAGCCAATAGAAAAAATATAAGCTCCGATATGGCGCCTACTGCATCACAAATGCCAAGAGCATTAGGTTTAGCATTTGCTTCAAAATGTTTTAGAAATACACCCCAATTACAATCCTTTCACGAATTAAGTCATAATGGCAATGAAGTTTGTTTTTGTACAATTGGTGATGCATCAACCAGCGAAGGACATTTTTGGGAAACAGTAAATGCTGCAGGAGTATTGCAAGTGCCTTTGGCCATTTTTGTGTGGGATGATGGATATGGCATTTCGGTTCCAAAAGCATATCAAACTACAAAAGGTTCTATTTCAGAAGCTTTAAACGGATTTGTAAAGAAAGAAGGCACCAATGGAATAGATATTTATAAAGTAAAAGCATGGGATTATGCCGGCATGTGCGAAGTATTTGAACAAGGCATTCAAAAAATAAGAGATACCCATACACCTGCTGTATTTCATGTAGAAGAAGTAACACAACCTCAAGGGCATTCTACCAGCGGAAGTCACGAAAGATATAAAGATCCTAAACGTTTAGAATGGGAAAGAGAGTGGGATTGTATAAAAAAATTTAGAGAATGGATATTAACAAACAATATTGCCACTGCCGATGAATTAAACGAAATAGATTATAAAGCAAAAGATTTTGTAAGAGAATCGAAAATTAAAGCATGGGAAAAATTTCATGCACCAATAAAAATTCAAGTAAGTCAATCAGTAGAACTCATTAAAGAAATGATGGTTAATG
>JAKAJX010000312.1 GCA_021824855.1 Bacteroidota bacterium
TAAAATAATTCCGCCTTTTTTGCCTTGCTTTTTCTTTAATTCAATACTTAATCTGTTGGCTCCAATAAATGCAATTTCGTAACCGGCAAAAAAGCCAATAAATATCAGGCTAACGATGATAAGAATAACCGTTGTTATTTCGCTCATGCCACGAAAATAAAATAACTAATGCATACTACAAAAGAAGCTGTAGTGTAAAAACAGCATAAACAAAGGGTTTGCCTTACTTTTGAAACAAATAAGCGTAAGTTATTTAAAGTCGATAGTACAGTTGGCACATTTTATTTGAACTTTTGTTCCGTTGCCTGTTCCATTCTTTATGTTTACTGAATCTCCTGCGTTATTGGCATTATTATTCACAAGATCGGCTGTAGAATCATCGGGGTAAACAGTATTATACATGCCGGTTACATTTATTGTATAATCTTTTACATTTTTCATCGGCAATCGTAAATTGGCATATTTATTATCGAACTTAATTGCATTAACGGTTGATGCAATATTTTTTACTTTAACATCTGCATTAGTACCTGTTATATCAATCAATGAATTTAATTTAGAAATGCGTAAGTTGCCGTAGTTCTTTCTTCCTACAATTTTATCTACAGCATCTATTTCATATTCATCATTAGTACTTATAAAATTTAAATTTTTTGCAGTTCCTATTTCAATATTCGAATATTTGGTATCTAAATCTGTTTCATTTATTGAATTAATTGTAAGGTTACCATTCGAAAAATCGATATCGCCAGTTACAATATCTCCAATGGTTGAGTTGCCATATTTAGAAATTAGTCTTAGTTCTTTTGCAGCTTCCAAGTCAAGATTCCCATTGGTAATATCAATATCTACATTATTAAAACTGTTTTTACAAAACAAATTAGCATATTTTACATCAACAGATATTTTTGCCGATTGAGGTAAATAAATAATAATATTCTTCTTTGAATTTAATGGCACAACAGTTCCCGACATACTACTAACTGAATTTGATTGTTCACTTGAATTATAGCTTGAACCGTAGGAACTTTCTTTAATATTAATATTAAAACTTGAGCTCATTTCGTGCACTGTAATTCCCATTTTTTCAAGTGATACCTCATTCTCATTATCATCTTTTACTGCATTTGTTACAATTTTTATTTTATCTTCTTTCCAAGCTTCAAGAGTAATGTTTCTATTGGTTGAAGAAATTCGGATATTTTTTCCGCTGAATTTATATTCGGCAATTGCCCTATCGTTTGAGCTTTGCTTTTGTGCAAACGAATTAGTATTTATTATTGATACTATCATTGCAACGAAAAGTAAAATAGACTTTTTCATGTTTTATTTTTAAAGATGTAAGAAATAGTTTTTTTGAATTGCTGTTGTTTTTCTTTGCTGTTTAAATCGTGTATTGGTTTTATTAATTTCTTTCTGCAAGCTTTGTAATACTAATAATTTTTGTTTATAGATATTTATTATTTGCAAAAGCATTTCATTAGATAATCCATTTGCTATTATATCTTTTTTTATAATTTTTTCATCCTCATCTAATTGATGTATTTGTAAATAAAAATCATTAAAGTAAGCCGGACTTTCGGCAAAAATGGGTGTTTTACTTACTTTATCTGTTTGCAAAGCAATTAATGTAGCAAAGCTTTTATCAACAGATTGAATTAAAGTATTTTCAGTATTACTACTATCTTTTACATTTATTTTTTCGGTTTCAAATTGTATTGCAGAAGCTTCTGCTTTTTGTAAGCTAGTGTTACGCACAGCATGCTTTATTGTTGTAGCAATACCTGTTTTTTTGTTATTGGTAACTGCTATTAAATTGGTATCTATCTTTTTTTGTACAACTGCTATATTATTTTTTATTGTGGGTTTTTCATTTATAAAATACTTCGTTGCAATTACAATTAGTCCAATTAAACAAGCAGCAATAACATAACGAAAAATGCTGTAAAAAACTATAGGCTTACGTTTATCATCTACACTTAATTGTGTATTAATTGCTTTCCATAGTTCTTTTGATGGAATATCACTATCCAATTCATTGGTATGCTCTTGTATGTATTGCTTAAATTTGTCCATTTAACTGTAATTCTGCTGTAATTTTTTCTTTTAATAATTTTCTTGCTCTATTATATTGACTTTTACTGGTGCCTTCGCTAATGTTTAGTTGTTGTGCAATTTCATTATGACTAAAATTTTCAATTACAAATAAATTAAATACCTGTTTGCAGCCATTCGGCAAATTCTTTATTGCCTTATCAATCACTTGTATATTCACTTCCTTCCACCATTCAAATTCATCTTTTTCTTCAGCAATATCATAATACATATCATTCCACTCATTCCATTGAATTTGTTTTTTACAAAAGCGAATACATTCATTTACCACAATGGTTTTTAACCAACCTGCAAATCGTTTTTCATCTTTTATTTGATGCAAGTTTTTAAATGCAATTACAAAACTTTCTTGCAAAATATCTTCGGCATCTGCAATACTATTGGTCATTCGCACACAAATATTAAACATGGCTTTACTACATTGTTCATACAATTGCGACATTGCATGAGTATCGCCATTTTGTGCTTTTTGCACCCATAATTCGTTTATTACTATTGCATGTTTCAAAAGCCTGTACAATTAAGAGTACAAGTTGATAAAAAGGTTGGAAATTATTGTAGATTTTTTTTTACCCAAGCTTTCTCATTTCATGGCATCGCCTGTTGTGTCACTCACTTCGGCAATATATCTTTTCTTAACAGCAAAATGCCACATCGTAAAAATGTGGCATTTTGCACTACTTGTATATAAAGCTTATTTCAATAATTGTTATTGTACATTAAAATCTTTTTCTAATACATCTTTCGAATTTCCTCCTACAAATATTTTAAAATTTCCTGCTTCTAATTTACTGTTTCCATCAGCATCATAAAACGATAAATCTTTCCCTGTTAAAATAAAATTTAGTTCTTTACTTTCTCCGGCTTTCAGAGCAATTTTTTTAAATGCCTTTAATTCCTTAACCGGACGAATAATAGAAGCTGCAATATCTCTAATATATAATTGTACAACTTCTTCTCCATCTACTTTACCGGTATTAGCTACAGTTACATTTACTTGCAGCTTGTCTGTTTTTTTAATACTACTGCTGCTCAATGTTAAATTGCTATATTGATACGTAGTATAACTTAATCCAAAGCCAAAAGGGTATAATGGATCATTGGGAATATCGCGATAACGAGAAAACCAATTTCCTGCATCATCGGTTGCGGTTGGTCTGCCTGTATTAAAATGATTATAATACACAGGAATTTGCCCCACAGCATACGGAAAACTTACTACAGTTTTACCCGAAGGATTATACAAGCCAGTAACTACATCGGCAACTGCATTACCTGTTTCTGTTCCTAAAATCCAGCAATAAACAATAGAAGAAACCAAATTATTTATTTGAGTAAGAACCAATGGCCTACCTGCTGTAACCAATGCCACAATAGGCTTTCCTGTTTTTTGTAAAGCTTTTAATAGCTGCACTTCTCCATCGGCAATTACCGGATTAGCAACAGATCTGTCCTCGCCTGCCAACTTACCCGTTAAACCTACATTTACAAAAACAACATCGGCATTTGCTGTAGCATTTACTGCTTCATTTATTAAATTATCATTGGTTGAGCCATCGGCATTATACCCTTTGGTATAAGCAATTAAAGAGTTGCCAAACTTATTTTTAAATCCATCGTATAAAGTTACTGCGTCATTAGAGGTTCCTTTTCCAACCCAAAAATCAAATAAATCTTCAGGACTATTAGCATAATAACCCACTAATGCAATTTTGGTATTGTTAGATACAGGTAAAGTATTATTAGCATTTTTTAGTAGCACAATTGATGAATGTGCAGCTTTTAAAGCTTCTTCTCTATTGGCTTTTGTAAAAGTTACTTTAGCTTCTCTTTCTTCGTTGCAAAATTTATATGGATCATCAAATAATCCTAACTTAAACTTATAATATAAAATTTTTCCAACCGCATCATCCACAGTTTGCATACTTACTTTTCCTTCTTTCACCAATTCCGGTATATATTTTACCATTGCTTCAGTTTGCATATCCATCATACTTCCCGCATTAATGGCTTTCATGGCTACATCTTTTTTATCGGTAGCATAACCATGTGTAATCATTTCTCCAAAAGAGTTCCAATCGCTTACTAAAAATCCTTTAAAGCCCCATTTCTTTTTTAAAATATCGGTTACTAAATATTTATTAGCACTTGTGGGCACACCTTCAAACACATTAAAAGAGTTCATTACAGTGGCTGCACCTGCTTCAACAGCAGCTTTATAAGTTGGCAAATATTTATTCCATAACATTACTCGAGAAACATCTACCTCATTATATTCTCTTCCTGCTTCAACGGCACCATACACTGCATAGTGTTTAACACAAGCCAAAATATGTTCGGCATCATTTAAATTACCCTGAAAACCTTTTACACGAGCAGCAGATAATAAACCGCCATAATAAGGATCTTCTCCTACACCTTCCATAATTCTGCCCCAACGAGGATCGTTAGTTATATCGCACATAGGAGCGAATGTCCAATGAATACCAGCAGCTGCTGCTTCTTTTGCAGCAATAGCTGCATTGGTTTCGGCTTGATGGAGATCCCAACTACATGCTTCGGCAAGAGGAATGGGAAATATGGTTTTAAACCCATGTATTACATCAAAACCAAATAAAACAGGGATACCTAATCGGCTTTCTTCTACAGCAATTTTTTGAACTGCTTTAGTTTCTTTAGCACCAATAACATTTAAAAAAGAACCTACTTTTCCTTCTCGCAATTCAGTCATCTTGGCTTTTTCGCCAGGATCATTGGCTGCGGGCCCCGTAGCAATTAATCCTGCTAATTGATTTAATTGACCGGCTTTTTCTTGAATCGTCATTCGGCTTAATAAATCTTTTACCCGATTTTCAATACTTGCTTTTGCATTTTTATAAATCGGCATTTGAGATTGCTTATTTTGTGCCGAAGAAAAACTGTGATAAACAATTAAGGCTACAAAAAATAATAATAGTTTTTTCATATAGTATCAATATGGTGAAAAATAGAGGTTAAAGTTATTTCAACTTTTATTACTAACCTTTTCTTTTATCATTTTTGCAATTAGAATATAACTGAATGACAAAAGAATATCATAATTTAAAAAACTTTTTAGACCAAAAGGTGGCAGTTTATAACCAAAGTACATTTATAAAAACCGATCCCATTTCTATTCCACATTTATTTTCTAAAAAACAAGATATTGAAATAGCAGGATTTTTTGCAGCCATTTTTGCATGGGGCAATAGAACAACTATTATTAATAAATCGAAAGAATTAATGAATAGAATGGATTTTGCTCCTTACGAGTTTTGCTTAAACCCTAATTATAAAAAACTGCTTGGCTTTAAACACAGAACATTTAACGATACCGATATTTTATATTTTGTTGAATTTTTGCATCATCATTATACAAACAATTCTTCTTTAGAAACAGCTTTTTCAAAACAGGGTAATACAATAGAAGAAATGCTTAATGGGTTTTATACTTACTTTTTTTCGTTGGAAGATGCCCCTTTAAGAACACGAAAACATATTGCATCGCCCATAAAAAAATCGAATTGCAAAAGGCTAAATATGTTTTTACGATGGATGGTACGAACAGATAATAATGGTGTTGATTTTGGACTATGGAAAGAAATAAAATCATCGCAATTAATTTGCCCAATTGATGTGCATGTGGCCAGAGTTGCTAAACGTTTTAACTTATTAACACGACAACAAATAGATTGGCAAGCTGCATTGGAATTAACCGAATACTTACGAACTTTAGATGCCGATGACCCAATAAAATATGACTTTGCTTTATTTGGTTTAGGCGTAATGGAAAAATATTAATTGCACAAAAATTAAATGCTAACCCTAGAAAATATAGAAAAATTATCGAAAGTCGATTTATCAAAAGCTATCAACTATTTAATTGAAACAGATTTTTATGCGCTTATTCAATTATTATATAGAATTGATATTAATGAAAATAAACTAAAAGAAACTTTACGAAATAATACAGATAAAAATGCCGGTGATATTATTACTGATATGATTATAGAAAGGCAACAAGAAAAGAAAGCATTGCGTAAAATGTTTAAGCAACAAAATAAGCCTTCGGATGAAGATGCATGGTAATTAAACTACTAATAATTTGATAGTTAGAAATTACTCTAAATCATCCCATCACTAAAAAATCTTCTTCGTTTAATAAGTTGCTAAACATATTTTCTTTTAGGCTTCTTGCTTTCTCCATTACCAATTGAACAATATTGTAAGTAGAATGCGATAATTGTAAAGGCTGAGGATTGATTGAAGTTAACCAGTGCTCAACAACAGCAGCAAAGTTTTGATCGATACTTTGCACTACAGGTACATTAAATTTTTTTAATGCTTCTGCGTTACATAATTGCTCGTACTGACCTTTAATTGGTAAACACATTAATTTTTTACCCAAGTACAATGCTTCTGCAGGCGTTTCGAAACCGGCACCGGTAATTATACCATTTGAAGTAATCATACTTTGGTTAAATGCTTTTCCATCTACCGGAATAAAAGTAATGTTCGATTGAGTAATTTTTTGCTTTACTTTTTTACTAAACACTTCAAATTGTATATCGGCAACATTTTTCAAACTGTTGAATACAACTTCATCGCTATAATGCGATAAATACACTGTAATATGACCTTTATTTTTTACTTCAGCTTTTAAAATTTCATCTTTAATAATAGGAGAATAAATAAAATCATCGTATTGCTCAAAGTGCAGTCCCACATGAGTTGTAGCAGTTGCATAATTTTTCAACACCAACTCTCCGGCAAAATCTTTCTTTGCAGGTCGTGGAGTTTTATTGCTCACAAAACTTGCCTGATGTCCAAAATTGATAGAAGGAATTTTTTTTAATTTACAAGCCAATGAAGTGATACTTTCAAAATCATTAATTATCACATCATATTTTTCAACAGGCAAATCTTTGGCTTCTTTCCATATTCTCGATAAAGAAAAATCTTTTAACATCTTCCAATAATCTAATCCGCCTTTGTTTCCATAAAATAAACTAACTCCTTTACTTCTGTATTTAATAGGAAGTTGTGTATTTAAATTAGAATTACTTCCACTTAAAAAAATATCTACTTCACCATATTGCTGAATGTAGGGTAATAGTTCCATGGCACGACTGATATGTCCATTACCTGTTGCTTGTATTGCATAAAATATTTTCATTAGCTTGGAGATGTAAATGCGAAATTGTTTTTAATAATTTGTGCAGGTGTTACAAACGAGCTAAATAGTAAAGCTACATCATCGGTAACTACATTTAATTGTGGCATTTTCTTTTCCATTTTAACAATGGTAGCAGCATATTTTGTAGCATCATATTCGTACATGTGCCAATCGTTATTATAAAATTCCAATGCCGTTAAATGCTCTACCCAATCTCCGCTATTTAAGTAAGTAACAGTTCCTTTATCGTTAATAACGCAACGCATTTGTGGTTCGTGAATGTGGCCACAAATAACATAATCGTATTTTTTTTCAATGGCAATTTCGGCAGCAGTTTGCTCGAAATTATTGATTCGGATAACTGCTTTATTCACCCTATCCATTACCCTCTTTGATAAACTCATTTTTTCTTTCCCCATTAATTGTAGTATCCAATTAATAGAACGATTCAATCGAATTAATAAATCGTATCCGCGGCTGCCTAATTTAGCCAACATTTTTGCACTACCTTTTGTGGTGGTATCAAATACATCTCCATGAAATATCCAACACATTTTACCATTAATTTCCATCACCACTTTATCTACTAATTGAAAGTTACCAAAATCTATATCGGTATATCTTCTCATTGCTTCATCATGATTTCCGGTAACATAAATAACACGAGTTCCCTTAGCAGCAAGGTTCATGATTTCTTTTATTACTTGAATATGTTCTATGGGAAAATATCTTTTTCTAAATTGCCACACATCAATAATATCACCATTTAAGATGAGAATTTTAGGTGCAATACTTTTAAGATAATTTACTAATTCTTTTGCATGGCAACCATAAGTGCCCAAATGCAAATCGCTTATTATTACAACATCTACAGAACGCTTTTCCATGAATGGATTAAGTTTTCCAAAAGTAGTTACTTAGTATTATGCCAATATTAATTGTATGTAAAT
>JAKAJX010000230.1 GCA_021824855.1 Bacteroidota bacterium
AAAGTTACCGACAAATTTGCATTTAAATTTAATGCACAAATGGTACAAGCTAAAGATTGGTTGGCCAATAACCAATCAGATTATAGCCGTGCAGCATCATTGGCTAATCCATTTGGACAAGTAACCAATGGTAGCAGAAGTACCGATCCTAATTATGATGGCGTAAATGTTTATGGCGATGAAACAACTGCAGGTTTAGCTGCAGTTAGTGGCTCTGTTTTAAATGCTGTAAAAGGAGCTATTGGAAGCCCAATGTACAATGCATTATATGGAGGTTCTAACTTATACTTAAATACATTAAATCCTTCTGCAACTTTAGCACAATACAATGCATTTTTAAATGCTAATGGTGGTGCAGGCTTAGTTGCCGCAGGTTATTCTCCTTTTTTCTATGGTACATTACGCAATTATTATAATGGATTGAATGTAAGTAGAACAGGCTATGGCGAAAAAGATGTAGTGGATCCTACAACACTTAATGTTAAACTTTCCGGTGGATTATATTATAAACTTAATAATAATGTTGAAGCATCTTTAACCGCCAACTGGGGTACAGGTAATACCGTGTATACCGGTAGCGATCGTTACTCTTTGAAAAATTTAAAAATGGGGCAATATAAACTCGAGTTTAAAGCAAAAGATTGGTTCTTAAGAGGCTATGCTACTTTCGAAAATTCGGGTGATTCTTATAATGCTACAATTGCCACCAGATTATTTAATGAAGCATGGATGCCAAGCAGTTCATGGTATCCTACGTATACTTCTGCTTTTACACAATATGTTGCAGCCGGTCTTTCTCCTGCAGCGGCTAATTTGCAAGCAAGAGCTATTGCCGATGCCAACAGACCAAGCGGATCAATTACCAATAACCCTCTATTCCAAAAAATTGTACAAACGCCCATTAAGCAAGGCGGAGCATTATTTTTAGATAGAACTTCTTTATACAATATTGAAGGACAATACAATCTTACGAATGCTTTGGGATTGAATAAAACAGGAACTGAATTTTTAGTAGGTGGTAATTACAAAACCTATGTATTAAATTCTCAAGGCACTTTATTTGCCGATACTGCAGGTAAAATTAAAATTCAGGAAATTGGAGCGTATGCTCAATTGTCTCAACAATTATTTAATGATGTTTTAAAGTTATCTGTTTCCGGTAGATACGATAAAAATCAAAATTTTGATGGCAGATTTACACCAAGAGCTTCTGCAGTTATAAAAGTAGCTAAAGATCAAAACTTCCGCTTCTCTTATCAACAAGCTTATCGGTTTCCTTCTACACAAAATCAATATATCAGCTTGTCTGTAGCCGGAGGTACTATTTTATCGGGAGGCTTACAACAAATGATAGATTATTATAACCTGAATACAAGTCCGGTGGTAGATGCTAATGGTAATGTAGTTAAATTTTCGCCTATCAAACCAGAAACATCTAACTCGTATGAAATTGGATATAAAGGATTATTTGGAAAAAGATTATTAATTGATGTGTATGGATATATGTCCAACTTTACCAACTTTATTTCTACATCTAATGGGTTACAGTTGGCAACTGGTAAAATATTTAGTGTAGCTCAAAATATACCTAATGTTACTGTAAAATCTAATGGATGGGGTGCTTCTGCACAATATTTATTGGGTAATAATTATACAGTTTCCGGTAATATTTATCAAGATCAAATTTCTAATTATTCTGATTTGCCGGTTGGGTTCTTAACCTATTTTAATACACCTAAAACAAGATTTAATTTAGGTTTGGGTAATACAGGATTTTTATATAAAAACAGAGTAGGCTTTAATGTAAATTACAGATGGCAAGAAAGTTTCAATTATGAAGGTTCATTTGCTGTGGGTACAGTTCCTTCATTCGGAGTAGTAGATGCTATGATTAGCTATAAATTCCCTGAAATTAAATCGTTAATTAAGTTTGGTGCAAATAATTTGTTCAATAAATACTATATCAACGGTTTTGGAAATGCTCAAATTGGTGGCTTATATTATGTAAGCTTTGGGTATAATGTATTTTAAACAATTTTGTGTTATAACAAAAATCCCTCTGTATTTACGCAGAGGGATTTTTTTTGCAGGCAAGTTTCATTCAATTTGGTTTTGTACGGCATAATCGTATATTTTTGCGGCTCATTCAATATTTATCAGAATATGAGAACAATTGCTTTTAGAGAAGCTTTACGCGAAGCCATGAGTGAAGAAATGAGAAGAGATGAAAGGGTTTTTTTAATGGGTGAAGAAGTAGCTGAATATAACGGAGCTTATAAAGTTAGCCAAGGTATGTTAGCTGAATTTGGCCCTAAAAGAGTAATTGATACGCCCATTTCAGAATTAGGTTTTACCGCTGTTGGCGTAGGTGCAGCACAAAATGGATTAAGGCCGGTTGTAGAATTTATGACATGGAACTTTGCTGTATTAGCTTTAGATCAAATTTTAAATACCGCTTCTAAAATGTTGGCCATGAGTGGTGGTCAAATTAGTTGTCCCATTGTATTTCGTGGTGGCAACGGCAGTGCCGGTCAATTAGGTGCTCAGCATAGTACTGCATTTGAAAGTTATTACGCCAATATTCCGGGTATTAAAGTAGTTTCTCCCTCTAACCCATACGATGCAAAAGGATTATTAAAACAAGCAATTCGTTACGAAGAAGATCCGGTAATGTTTATGGAAAGTGAAGTGTTGTATGGAGATAAAGGAGAAATTCCTGAAGAAGAATATTATATTCCCTTAGGAAAAGCCGATATAAAAAAACAAGGTCGCGATGTAACCATTGTTTCTTTTAATAAAATGATGAAAGTAGCTTTAGGTGCTGCTGCCGAATTAGAAAAAGAAGGAATAAGTGCCGAAGTAATAGATTTAAGAACTATTAAACCGTTAGATTGGCAAACTATATTAGAAAGCGTAAAAAAAACCAATAGATTAGTAATTGTAGAAGAACAATGGCCATTTGCATCAATAAGCTCTGAAATTTCCTATCGAATTCAAAAAGAAGGATTTGATTATTTGGATGCACCCATTCGCCGTATTACCAGTGCCGATGCGCCTATGCATTATGCTCCTAATCTTGCGGCTTTAGCTATTCCGGATGTTAGCAGAACTGTAAAACTGGTAAAAGAAGTTATGTATCTTAAAAAGTAATATTCTTTATAATTTGTTTTTAAATTCCATCAATTTATTTTAATAGTTGATGGAATTTTTGCTTTCTATCCAATCAAAATTGCTATCCAATATCATAAATAATTGTAGTTTTAAACCTATCAAAAACGGGTAATGATAAGATATTTTATATTTCTTTTTATAGTAGTTTCTATACATACAATAGCACAAGAAAAAAAACAAGATACCGTTCAATTAACTGCTGATACCACTTTAAACGAAGTAACAGTAACTGCATTTAGTACAAAAGTACAGTGGAAAGATGCTGCTGCTGCTGTTGCAGTAATTTCTAAAAAAGAGTTAGTTCAACAATTGCCTAATAGTTTTTTACCTGCTATCAATACAATTCCCGGTATTAAAATGGAAGAACGTTCTCCCGAAAGTTATCGTATTGCTATTCGGGGCAGTTCTTTGCGTTCGCCATTTGGTGTTAGAAATGTAAAAGTGTATTGGAATGATATTTTTTTAAGTGATGCCGGTGGTAATACGTACATTAATTTAGTTGACATCAACGAATTAAGTAATATCGAAATTTTAAAAGGACCATCAGCAAGTATGTATGGTGCAGGAACCGGAGGGGTATTATTATTACACTCAAATTTGGAGCACCATTCTATCAAAAAAACCAATGTAGATATGAATGTTTTAGGCGGTTCGTTTGGATTATTTAACGAATCGGTTCAGGCAAAAATTGAACAAAAGCATGTATCTTCTTCTTTCATTCAAGTACATCAACAAAGTAATGGCTACCGTAGGCAAGCAGCATCTAAAAAAGATATATTTCAATGGCAAAGCAATTTCCAATTGGCTAAACATACCATTGATATACTTCTTTTCTCTACCAATGTATTTTATCAAACACCCGGTGGATTAACACAATCTCAAATGATGCAAGATCCGCAACAAGCAAGGTTAAAAGCCGGAAATATTCCAAGTGCTATTCAACAAAATGCTTCGGTATATAATCAAACCATATTTGCCGGATTGAGTGATGTATATACCTTCAATAAATCATTATCTTTTGGCACAACCGTCATGCTAAATCATACCAGCTTTACCAATCCTTCTATTTTTAACTTCGAAAATAGAGATGAAACTAATACGGGTACAAGAATGCAACTAACGTATCAGCACAAGTTGAATACATTTTCATTTCATTGGAATACGGGAATTGAGTGGTTATATAATCATTCACGAATTGACGATTATGGAAATAAAGCAGGACAAAAAGATACGCTTCAGTTTAAAGATAATGTATTCGCCAATCAATGGTTTATATTCTCTCAAGCACATTTTCAATGGGCAAATTGGCGGATAGAAGCAGGCATTAGTAGCAATAATCAATTATATCGGTATCAAAGAATATCCAATCCGTTATTAAATACAGCAACAGTAAACAATGCCAATATACTTACACCACGTATCTCTTTATTATATCAACTCAATAACCATATTTCTTTGTATGCTGTTGCAGCCAAAGGATTTTCGCCACCTTCTTTAGCCGAAATTCATCCTTCTGATGGAATATTTCATAGCGAACTACAACCCGAAATGGGTTGGAATGTAGAAGCAGGAGTGAAGGGAGATGTATGTAATGATAAATTAACAATAGATGTTGCTGCTTATAACTTTCAACTAAGCAATGCCATTGTAAGAAGAAATAATTCGATTGGTGCAGAGTATTTTGTTAATGCAGGAAATATTAGCGAAAAAGGAGTAGAAGTATTTTTAAAATGGCAAATAATAAGTAACCGAAATAAGTTTGTTCATTCTTTACAAATACAAAATAGTTTCAGCTATCAGCCTTATCTTTTTAATAACTATATACAAGGAGCAAATAATTATTCTAATAATGCGGTAACAGGAGTTGCTACGTATGTAAATGTAACTGCATTAAATACAGTATTTGCTAATAATTTTTATTGTAATATCATGCTGAATATTAATTCTAAAACACCTTTAAACGATGCTAATAGCGAATATGCCAACGCGTATCATTTATTGCAAATAAAACTCGGAAAAACTATCGCTATCCATCATGCTGTATTGCAAATATTTGCTGGTGCCGATAATGTTTTAAACGAATTATATAGTTTAGGAAATGATATTAATGCAGCCGGCAATCGGTATTACAATCCTGCTGCATCAAGAAATTTTTATGCAGGTTTAAGTTGTAAACTGTAATAAAAACTATTTTTATACATCACATTTTTGCTATCTTAATCAGCTAAATATTTATTCATGATACAGCAACGAAAAATTCTTTTGCAAGAGTCCGAAATTCCAACACATTGGTACAATATTGTGGCCGATATGCCCAATAAACCTTTACCTCCATTACATCCTGCAACTAAGCAGCCTATTGGTCCGGAAGCATTAGCTCCTTTATTTCCGATGGAATTAATTAAGCAAGAAGTTACTCAGGAAAAATGGGTAGAAATTCCCGACGAAGTAAGAAACTTGTATTCTATTTGGAGACCAACACCTATGTTTCGGGCAATTGGTTTAGAAAAAGCCTTAGGTACCAACTGTAAAATTTATTATAAATACGAAGGTGTTAGTCCTGCAGGTTCTCATAAACCCAATACGGCTATTCCTCAAGCTTATTATAATTATAAAGAAGGCGTAAAAAAAATTGCTACCGAAACAGGTGCAGGACAATGGGGTAGTGCTTTAAGTTTTGCTTGTAAATTATTTGGGATAGATTGTGAAGTGTTTATGGTTAAAGTAAGTTACGAAGGAAAACCTTATCGTAAAATAATGATGAATACATGGGGAGCAAAAGTACATTCATCTCCAACTAATTTAACCAATGCCGGAAGAAGTATTTTAGAGCAAGATCCCAATAATCCCGGAAGCCTTGGAATTGCTATTTCCGAAGCAGTTGAAGTGGCTGCAACGCATGATGATACAAAGTATGCTTTAGGTAGCGTATTAAATCATGTATTAATGCATCAAACTGTTATTGGCTTAGAAGCTATGAAGCAATTGGAAAAAGCAGGCGATTATCCCGATATTATTATTGCCCCATTTGGAGGTGGCTCTAATTTTGCAGGTATTGCATTTCCCTTCTTACAAAATAATTTAATTGGGAAACAAAAAACAAGGGCTATTGCTGTTGAGCCAACTTCATGTCCCAAATTAACTCGTGGTGTTTTTCGATACGATTTTGGCGATACGGTAGGAATGACGCCATTAATTCCTATGTATACTTTAGGGCATAATTTTATTCCATCTCCCATACATGCCGGTGGATTGCGTTACCATGGAGCCGGTGCAATTATTAGCCAGTTATTGAAGGATGGAATTATAGAAGCAGATGCCATTAATCAAACAGAATGTTTTGAAGCGGGAATATTGTTTTCGAGAGCTGAAGGGGTAATTCCGGCTCCCGAAGCTACCCATGCTATTGCAGAAGTAATTAGGCAAGTAAATCAGGCAAATGCTGAAGGTGTGTCTAAAACAATTTTATTTAATTTATGTGGTCATGGTAATTTCGATTTGGCTGCGTATGAACAATTTTTAAATGGTAAATTGGTTGATTTTGAAGTTTCTCAGGCCGAAATTGATGCTTCATTATCTCAATTAAATACACCTATCATTTAATATAGTTGTTGTGATAGAATACATTAGAAAGTCCCACAGAAGTGGGACTTTACTTGAGCAATCGAAAAACCATGTTTCACTAAACTTAACAAAAAAAGACTATAATTTAGGTGCGGCTTTCAATATTTCATCACTTAATCCTTGTGCATATTTTTCAAAATTTTTAATAAATAATAAAGCCAATTCTTTCGCTGTAGTATCATAAGCTGTTCTGTTCGACCATGTGTATCTTGGGTTTAATACATTTACGGGAACATTTGGGCATCGCTTTGGAATCATCATACCAAAAATGGGGTGTTGTTCAAACTCAACTTCTTGTAAACTTCCATTTAATGCCGCAGTAATCATCGCTCTGGTATACGATAATTTAATTCTCTTTCCAACTCCATACATTCCGCCGCTCCATCCTGTATTAATCAACCAAACATGTACCTTATTTTCTTTTATTTTTTTACCTAACATTTCGGCATAAATTCCCGGATGTAAAGGAAGAAAAGGAGCACCAAAGCAGGCACTAAATGTAGCTTTCGGTTGTGTAATTCCTGTTTCGGTTCCTGCTACTTTTGCAGTGTATCCGCTTATAAATTGATACATTGCTTGTTCGGGCGTTAATTTGCTTATTGGAGGTAAAACCCCATACGCATCGCATGTTAAAAAGAAAATATTTTTAGGAATAGAAGCAATACTTGGCTGTAAAGCATTACTTATAAAATGCAACGGATAGCTGACTCTTGTATTTTCTGTAATAGATTGATTAGAAAAATCAATTGCATTGGTTCCTTCATAAAATCGGGTATTTTCTACTAAGGCACCTGGGCGAATTGCTTGAAAAATTTCGGGTTCTTTTTCTTCACTTAAATTAATACATTTTGCATAGCAGCCACCTTCAAAATTAAAAACCGATTTGTTGGTCCAACCATGTTCATCATCGCCAATTAATTTTCTTTCCGGATCGGCACTAAGTGTAGTTTTACCTGTGCCGCTTAATCCAAAAAATATGGCAACATCTCCATCATTTCCCACATTGGCACTGCAATGCATGCTTAAAACCTTTTTTTCTAATGGAAGTAAATAATTTAAAACGGTAAATATGCCTTTTTTTATTTCGCCGGTATAACCCGTTCCGCCAATTAAAATGGTTTTATGTTTAAAAGATATGATAGCAAAATTGTGTTGGCGTGTTCCATCAATTTCTGGAATTGCTTTAAAGTTGGGAGCTTGAATGATATGCCAATCGGGTTTAAAACCGTCTAATTCCTCTTCTGTTGGACTGATAAACATATTTTGGCAAAACAAATTGCTCCAACTATTTTCGGTAATAACTCTTATTTTAATTTTATAATTTACATCGGCACAAGCATAAGCATC
>JAKAJX010000017.1 GCA_021824855.1 Bacteroidota bacterium
TCTATGCTTTAAAATAATTTGCTTGCATAAATATAACCCTAATCCCGAACCTTTTGCTTTACGCGTATTTTCGTTGCCTACTCTATAAAATTTTTGAAATATTTTTTTCTTTTCTACATCGCTAATGCCAATACCTTCATCTGCTACTTTTAATACAGCTTTATCGGCTTTTATTTTTAGCTGAATAGTTATTGGCTTTTCGGCAGGCGAATATTTAATTGCATTTTCGGTTAAGTTATTTAGCAGCATTTGTAACAACAATTCTTCTCCTAATAAATATACTTCGTCATCAATATCGGTATTAAATTTTCTTTTAGGAAATGAATTTTTAAACATTTCTATTTGCTTAGTAACCAACTCGGAAAAAAATATTTTTTGTTTGGAAGAATGATATGCTCCGCCATCTAATTGAGCAGCCAATAAAATATTATTACACAAACCATTTAACCTGTTGGTTTCGTTTAATGTATTATGTATTAATTTTTGCTGCGTTTCTTCATCTAATTTTCTTTTTTGTAAGGTTTCTAAATTTAATTGTGCAACAGCAATTGGTGTTTTTAATTCGTGTGTTACAGCCATCATAAAATTATGCTGCTGTTGCGATAAATGTAATTGCCGCCTTGTAGCACGATACACAAAAACGGCACCAATTAAAATTAATATTAAAAAGAAAAAACCCTCGCCCACATATTGTGTAGTTTTTCTTTTTTTATCGTTCATAATTTTTTGATACTGCTGAGCATATTGAGGTGTATTTTTTTGTAACTGCGAAACCTGTAAATTAATCATTGCACTATTTTGTTTATTTAATGCAATAAACCACCATAGCAATGCTGCTACAATATAAGCTAACAGAAACCAATAAAAAGCAGTAAGTATGGATAACTTATGTTTATTAAAGAAATTCATGGTTTCATTTTTTCTATCCTAATGCCGGCATTTAAAATATATTGCAAAGGATCTTCTCGCATAATTTGCTGAAGCGTAAAAGTATAATTCCCTTTTTTTAAATTAATGGGAAGTTGGTTAAAACTTATTCTATGCTCAATAATATCATCCATTCCGGTACCTAACCAATGTGTGTTATCTGCCAACATAAATTCGCGTCTGATAGTATAGGTTGAATCGGGATCTTTTACAATAATATTTAACCAAATATTTTTAAAATGATATGCATCCTCATGCCTTATTACTAAAAATACATTATAGGCAACTGTGGTATCTTTTATGGCAAAAGTAAACGAGGGAGTTTCTTTACTTTTCCAAACATGCTGCGTAAAAGCAGTTTGCTTTTCATACACATCTAATGTAGTACACGAAGTGGCTATGAAAAGAACAAAAAGTATTACTGTAACAATTTTATTCATACTGCCATTTTATAAAACATTCAATATTTGTTCTTTTGCTTTTTCCAATTCATCTTTCATTAATACTACTAATTTTTGTATTTCAGAATCGTACGCTTTAGATCCGGTGGTATTAATTTCTCTTCCTATTTCTTGTAAAATAAAAGATAATTTTTTGCCTTTGCTTTTAGACGTTTCTTTTACAACAGACCTGAAATAATTGCAATGATTACTTAAGCGAACTTGTTCTTCACTTACATCAATTTTTTCTATATAAAATATAAGTTCTTGCTCTAATCTATTGGTATCATAATTTTCTTTGCCAACATTTTCATCTAACACTTTTTGTAATCCTTCTTTAATTTTTTGTCTGCGTAAAGGTTCTAATATCGAAATATTTTTTTGATGTGTTTCTATTTCGGTAATGCGTTGTAACAAATCGTTTTCTAATACATTTCCTTCATTTTTTCTATGCAAAGAAATTTGCTCTAATGCAGTTTGAAGTACTTTTTTAAATTGATGCCAATCTTTTTCTTGCAGAATTTCTGTTGAGTTAACAACCACTTCGGGTAATCGTAAAATTGCTGCTAATAATTGGTTGGTATCGGCATTTAATTCATCGGCTATTTCCATTACCGATTGGTAATAAGCTTTCAGCATTTCGTTATTAATTACTACCGGTTTTGCTCCACCATTTTGTTTAATGGTAATAATACATTCTACACTTCCTCTTTCTAAAGTTTCATTTAAAATATTTCGTACTTCAAATTCGTAGGGTTTTAATAATGCGGGTAATATCAATCTTAAATCGAATTGTTTACCGTTTAATGATTTTACTTCTACTAAAAAAACTTTATCGTTAATGTTTTCTTCGGCCCTTCCAAAACCCGTCATTGAATATAGCATACTAAAAATTTAATTCATGCAAAGTAACAAATGTTTGATATGAGATGGAATAGAAAGCCAATAATTGTTAAAATAAAAAACGCCTTCGTTAGGAAGGCGTTTTAATTAGAATGATATTATTATTATTGAATGGTATACTTTCCTTTATATTCATCCACTGTAATAGTATACGTTCCTGCAGTAGCAATTGAAATGTTTGATCCGTTTTGATAGGATATCATTCCATTGCTTCCGCCATAACTAAAGCCCCAATCTCCTTTTTTCACAATAAATTTAATTGAACCGGCAGAAAGAGCTACTGAACCAGACCATACGCCATTTCCTTGATAAGCTAATGGTGGACGTTGAACATCGGTTTCATTACCTGAATTACTCCAACCACCTACCGTTGCATCGCCAATAACCCACATGCCATTTCCTTCGGTTAAACTAAATTGAGGATTGCTTACATTACTATAATCGAAAATTGCTCTTACTTTACCTGTAGCGCCTGTCCATTTAAAATTACCTCCGGTACCGGCTCCATCAATTATCACAGAACCAGAGCCAGTAAGATCAAACCAACGAGAACTACTATTTGTTGAATTGTCCCAAGCATTTCCATCATGGAATTTAAACTCATCATTTTGAGTCATATTGGTAATGAAAATGAATTTATTGGGAGCAAGAGAAACCATTTTAATAGCAGCAGCCGGTGACCAGTTTTGGAAAGCACCTACTAAACCTACTGCACCAATTGCCCCGGTTTGCAAATAATATTTATTATTCGCTAAGTCAACAGTAACACGATAAATACCATCGGCCGGAACATTTACATTATTTCCACCACCGGCAGAAGTAATGGTACCTGAAATTCCGTTACCATTGGCATCGCCATATACTATTTGTGTAGGAGAATTCCAACTGGTATTTTCTGATAAGAATTTAATACCATATCCCGAAACAGTTAAATTAGCATAAGCAAAGAAAGTACCCGGGAAACGTGGATCCGGAATCATTTGAATAGCTGCAGAGGGTGACCATCCGGCAGGTGAACTTCCGCCTACAATATACAATGCTATTGCATACGTGCTTATTGTTACATTTACTACGTTTGAATAAACAGTAGCACCTGTTGCAGTTACTGCCATAATTCTATATTCTACAGTTCCTGTGCTGCCGCCACCAATACCCGATGCAAGAGCAGTATTATTGATATCGGCTTGTGTTAAAGATTTTGTATACACATTTGTTCCAATAGCCATACTTGCAGGAGCTACAAAGTTTTTACCTTTTAAATCGTATTGTAAAGTATACGTTACATTGCCTGTATAGCCTTTAAATGCAGGCGACCAGCTAAAGGTATTAGCTAATTGTGTAGAAGTAGCTAAAGCAGCTGTTACCGATGTTTGTGCACTGGTTAATACCGAAGAATCTTTAAACGGTGTTACAGATACCGTAATAACATTCGATTTATATTGTTCGTTATTGTTAGGATAAGATGAAGTTAATCTTGCATCTATTTTACCCGCAACGCTTAATGGAAATCCATAAGAAACCATTAAATTATTTAAATCTCTTCCGGTAAATCCTTTGGTTAAACTACCAATAACAGTATAAGAAACAGATTTAGAGAAATTTCTTCCGGTAGAATCTATTTCTAATATATATTTTACTTTAGACGAATCTACAGCATAGCCTGGATTTGACCAGCTAAATGATAGCACTGTTTTACTTGTATCGGCAATAGTAGGCGATACCGAAGCAACCGAAGATTGCAAACTTACAGGCGAACCATTTCCATAAAATGGCAAATTGCCCAATTTGCTACATGCCATTAATATCACTGACAGTAAGAAACTGAGCAAGCCTAATTTTAATAAATATTTCATAAGTTTTTTTTTATTTGAATGAACTAATTAAGGATAATTTAGGTTCGTTCTTTTAAAAATTTATTGTTTGGTAACAGTAAATATGCCTTGTTGAAAATCAACAACAATTTTATATGTTCCTGATACTGCAGGACCGGGTATATTATCGCCACCACTTGAATATGGCAAAAATGAACCACCACTACTTAAACCCGGTACAGTTTTATCTGGAACTGCATATTTATTACTCCAATCGCCATTCTTAGGTAAAAACAAATATTCTTGTCCACCTGTTAAAGCAACAGTAATAGTATAAAGTGTAGTACTAACTTGAGTAAACTGCTGACTTGGTACAGGTACCGGATTAGTCCATCCACCCGCAGTAGCACTACCTACAATAAACAATTGTCCGGTTGACGGTGGTGTAACTTTTGGCGGTGGGCTATATGGTGTAACTGCAAAGGTTAAAGTATTAGAGCTAAGCAGTGTTGCTGCTACCCCGTTAATGGAAGACATAATTCTTACATCAACAGAAGACTGAACACCTATGGGCAATTTCATATTAGTTGCCACAATAAGGTTAAATTGATCTTGCGTATAAGTAATTCCTAAATCTTTTGAAATAGAAAAACTTTGCATAGCCGGGCTACTAAAGTTTTTACCGCTAACATCTATTTGCAAAGTGTAGCTCACATCTTGAGAGCTGATACCATTTACAAACTGATACGCCGGGTTTGTCCAACTGAAAATAACACCTGTTTGTGTTTTATTTGCATAAGCTAAAGGAATGGTACCACTTACCGAAGCAGTTAGCACCGGAGCGGTTCCTCCTTCAAAGTATTGTTTTACTTCGTCTTTTTTACAAGAACCTAACAACATTACCGCAGTGCTTATGAAAAACAGTTTTGTGAATAGTGTTTTCATAATAATGTTTTTTTAATTTCTTTAATTGAATAATACAGATAAAAGCAATTAACTTTTATCTGTTATTGTTTAATATCCTGTATTCTGAACCAGATTTACATTTGATGAAATATCTGAAGAAGGAATAGGATATAATAAGCGGAATGCATCAACTGCTGTACCGCCTTTTACACCACCTTTCCAAGGCCATACATAATTTCCTCCTACAAATTTGTTATAGCGTATCAAATCTGTTCTGCGGAAACCTTCCCAATACAATTCTCTGGCTCTTTCATCTAAAATAAAATCGGTAGTTAATTGTGCCGAAGTAATATTGCCCGAAGTATTACCATAAGCACGAGTACGCAAATTATTAACATAAGTGAGTGCTAAATTAGCATCGCCACCACCGCCGCGTAAAGTTGCTTCGGCATATATTAAATATTGTTCTCCTAAACGGAATATAGGAAAATCTATATCTACCCATGTTAAGCTCGATCCTGCTTTTCCGGTTCTGGTAACATTTCTGTATTTAGTTATAGCATAACCATCGGTAAATTTGGTAATATCGTTAATATCTGAATTTTGACCAGCTGTATAAAATTGAGCTCTTTTATCTGTAGCGCCTGTTAAATCGGCAAATAATGAAGTAAATGCACT
The DNA here is from genome assembly GCA_021824855.1 of Bacteroidota bacterium. Taxonomy (GTDB): domain Bacteria; phylum Bacteroidota; class Bacteroidia; order Chitinophagales; family Chitinophagaceae; genus JAKAJX01. The sequence goes on from JAKAJX010000017.1 coordinate 5,666, forward strand.
GGTTGTACGAGTTCCTGCCCAACCACCATCTAAACCATAATTGGAAGCGGTCATAGAACCACCAATAGCAGCATGAGCTAAGAAAGTAGTACCACCCCAATTTTGTGTTTTTAATCCATCATAGTTAATAGTTAAAATAAATTCGCTGGTGTTTAAGTTATTATCGGCCAGCATTAATTGTGTATAATTCGGAATTAAAGAATATCCTGCATCAATTACTTTTTTAGAATAAGTAACTGCATCATTCCATCTTGCAGTGCCGGTATATACTTGTGCATTTAAATACATGCGTGCCAATAATGCCCATTCTGCTGCTTTATCTGCACGGCCATATTCATTTTTCATAGGTGCAACTAAATCGGCATCCATAGATTTTAGTTCAGATTCGATATAAGTAAATAAATCGGCTCTTTTAATTTGTGCAGGTAAAAATGAGCCTATTACATCTTTTTCTGTTGCAAATGGAGGATTACCAAATAAATCCATCAACACCCAATATTGATAGGCTCTTAAAAATCTTGCTTCGGCCCTATATTGACGAATGGCATCGGCATCTGCTCCAGAAATACCTCTTTTAGATAAATTAGCATCGGAAGCTTGGCTAATAAAATCGTTACACAAAGTAATTTGATAAGTAGAACGATAATATAAACCGGTAAGCATTGGATTGCTGGCAGACCAGTTCATGTTATGAAAATCCTGAATACCGGGATCGCCCCAAGTAATTACTGCTTCATCGGTACTTAATTCTTGTGCTTTCCAGAATAAGCGTAAAAAATCGGAGGTTCCTTCATCAATTCCTTGAATATCGCCATTTCCCGAAGGACCCTGATTGCCGGTTAAGGCAAAGCTGCCATATACTTTGGCAAATGCTTGTTTATAGCCTGTAGGCGTACTGTATACTTGTGCAGAAGTAACATCGTTTGTAGGCAGAAGATCTAACTTCTTAGTACAAGATGCAAAGCTGCCAATTACCAAGCCTGCAGTTATAACTATTTTAAAAATATTATTCTTTTTCATAATTATTTTTTTTGTTATTGCTCGTATTAAGATTAAAAGTCAAGATTTATACCCAATACAAATGTTCTGGGTCTTGGATAGAAATTGTTATCAATTCCACCATTAATTTCCGGATCAAGACCTTTGTATTTTGTAATAACAAATGCATTTTGAACATTAACACTTAAGCGTAAATTGGCTTTATTATTAAATACTTTTCCTGCATTGTAACCTAAATTAATATTATCCATTCTTAAAAAAGATGCATTTTGTACATAATAATCAGACATATAATAATTGGCTCCATTACCGCTAAAGTTGGTATATAATACATCGGTAGAACCATTGTTGATATATCCGATAGGATTGAGAATATTACGAATAGTACCTGTGCTTGAAGCAACATTATTGTACATATAGTTACCCACTTCAGCACGCATTACAAAACCTGCATTCCATTTTTTATAAGTAATGTTAGAACTTAAACCAAAGAAAGCTTTAGGATCTACCCCTTTATATTGGTATAAATCGTTTTGATTAATAATACCATCTCTATTTCTATCATCAAACAAATTATCTATAGGTTTTCCTGATTTAGGATCGTACACTTGTTTAAATACATAAAATGCACCACGTTGATACCCTACCGAATTAATTAAAATAGTATTTCCTGTACCACCTGAAATATTTCCGAATTGTGCACCCGGATAATTAGGGTCGTTAGAGATAGTTAATTTGGTTATTTTATTTTCGTTATAAGTGGCATTAAATGCAATATCCCATGTTACATCTTTTGTACGAATAGCAGTGTAGTTAATGGTAAATTCAACACCTTTATTTTCCATACTACCTACATTGGCTACAATTTTATTAGAGAAATTGGCTAATGCCGGTTGGTTGATTTGGTTTAACAAATCGGTTGTGTTTTTATAATAGTATTCAATACTACCGGTAACGCGGTTATTAAAGAAACCATAATCTAAAGCAATATTGCTGGTAGCTGTTTGTTCCCATTTTCTATTATAGTAATAACCACCCGGTCTGTACATTTGATAATAATTATTACCAAATTGATATTGAGCGGTAGTGGTACTTAAGTTATAATAAGAGATATAATCGTAATTACCAATGCCATCTTGTTGTCCGGTTACACCATAACCAACTCTTAATTTTAAATCAGAAACCGCATCTACATTTCTTAAGAAAGGTTCGTTTTTAATTTTCCATGCAAAAGCTGCTGATGGGAAAGTACCCCAACGATTATTGGGATTGAATTTAGATGAACCATCTCTACGAACTGTTGCAGTTAAAATATATCGGTTTTTAAATGTATAGTTTAAACGACCTAAGAATGAAACCAAAGTATTTTCCGTAATATCAAATGGATAGGTTGGAGAAGAAACCACTGTTCCATAATAAGCAATATCGGAATAATT
>JAKAJX010000018.1 GCA_021824855.1 Bacteroidota bacterium
ATTTAATGTTTCTTTGCCACCAATACTTGTTCCCCATAAGCCTTTGTTAATAGAGTATAAAGCTTTGGCAAAATTCATTTCAACACCTTTTTGTTTTAAATAGTCTATCTCTTCTTCTCTACTTAATTGTAAGTCGCGAATTGGTGTTATAATTTCTACATTCGGAATCATGATATGAAAAATCATATCAAACCTTACTTGATCATTACCCGCTCCTGTACTTCCATGAGCTACTGCATCTGCATTTAATTTTTTGGCATGCTCTGCAATATGTAAGGCCTGAATTAATCTTTCGGCACTTACGCTTAGCGGATAAGTATTATTTTTTAACACATTTCCGTAAATCAAATACTTAATTATGCGATTGTAATAATCTTTTACAGCATTAATGGTTGTGTGCGTTTTTACACCAAGTTTATATGCGTGTTGCTCTATTTTTTTTAATTCATCTTTATTGAAACCACCTGTGTTTACAATAATGCTATGCACTTCGTAACCTTTTTCTTCAAAATATTTTACGCAAAAAGTGGTATCTAATCCACCACTAAACCCTAGTACAACCTTTTTCATTGGTTAAAATTATTTAATTGAAAATTGCGTTATCGGCTTTTCTGTTTATTGAAATATTTTATTGATGTACAAACAGGTTGATTGCTGATTTTTGTTCGTTATTGTTAGTATTATTGCCATTTTCTTTTTTTAAAAATGGCTTTAATAATTTCCATTGTTTTAATCGAAATAATCTTTCAAATCCTTTTTTATTTTCTTCAAAATATTCAGTTGTTTCTTTGGCGGTATGATGTTCTTTGGGATCGAAAAGCATTGCAGTGCACATACAGTTTTTTCTGTTCTTGCTTGTTAAAATATCGTAATTAACGCAGCTTTTGCATCCTGCCCAAAATGTTTCATCATCTGTTAATTCAGAATAAGTGACCGGTTCGTAACCCAGCTCGCTATTAATTTTCATTACGGCCAATCCTGTAGTTAATCCAAATATTTTTGCTGTAGGATATTTTTCTCTTGATAAATCAAATATTCTTTTTTTAATTTGTTTGGCAACGCCACTTTTTCTAAATTCAGGAGATACAATTAAGCCGCTGTTGGCAACAAATTTTCCATGACTCCATTCTTCAATATAACAAAAGCCAACCCATTGGCCACTGACCGTAACAGCAATAACCGCTTTTCCTTCAAGCATTTTATTGGCTACATACTCCGGAGATCTTTTTGCAATACCTGTTCCTCTTGCTTTTGCCGATGATTCCATTTCATCTGTAATGCGTATGGCATAATGTGTATCTATATGATTGGCTACGCGAATGATAATTTGTTGTTGATTTTCCACTTTATTTATTGCATCATTAAAATTGAATAAATTAAATTAAAAGCACTTTTGATAATAAGTAACTGTATAATGTAATGTTACTTTATTAGTTGTATTAGATACGAGGTCGTCGCAATAAATAGGAAGGATTCCCCAATATAGAGTTATCGCCTTTTAGTGATAGGCAATTAACAGGTAATTGTTTATAGTATATATTCTGTTTCAACTTCTTGTGTTGATGAAAAGGTGAACAAAACTTTTTAGGCTGCAAAAGTATAGTAGTTTGCTGTATTTGAATGTTTTTTTTTATTTTATTTCAAACATATTTTAAATAACAAACGTTAGTAAAAGAGCTGTTTATTTAAACAGCTCTTTATTGTGGGGGTGAACGTATTATACAATTTATTGGTTAATAGCAGAAGTTGGTTTTCTTCTTTTAAAAAAGAATGAAATGTGAAATTGCTACAGTTCTTTTTTTGTTGAGTAATAAAATCGGTAAAATTGTTTGTTTTATAGGTGGTTTTAATTAGAGCATTTATTAGCTAAATAAATATTCCACATCTTCTTTGCTAAGAGATTTTACAAAGCCTTCGTCATCGGTAATTAAGTCTTTGGCTAATGCACGTTTTCGTTCTTGTAATTTTACAATTTTATCTTCAACGGTATCGGTACAAATCATTCTATAAGCAAAGATATTTTTGGTTTGACCAATACGGTGTGTACGATCAATTGCCTGCTGCTCAACTGCCGGATTCCACCATGGATCTACAATATATACATAATCGGCTGCAGTTAAATTTAAACCTACACCACCGGCTTTTAGTGAAATTAAAAATACCCTGCAATTCTCATCATTTTGGAATCGGTTAATAGCTTTTTCTCTGTCCGGAGCACTGGTGCTACCATCAAAATATTCATAATCTACACCCAATTCTTTCATCTTCTCTTTTATTAATGCCAGCATACCTAAGAATTGAGAAAAGATTAATGCTTTATGGTTACTAATATTTTCGGTAATTTCTCTTCCAATTTCATCGAGTTTTACAGAAGTATTCGGATAACGTTCTTTTTCATTAACAATAGCAGGGCTATCGCAAATTTGTCTCAATTTCATTAAGCCTTGTAAAATGGTTAATTGAGATTTGTTTACTCCTTGTGTTTCAACTAACCCTAAAATTTTATCTCTATAATCATTTCTATATGCATCATATATTTTGCGTTGCTCATCTGCCATTTCGCAATACAAAATCATTTCTTGTTTTTCGGGTAAATCTTTGGCAACCTGTTCTTTTGTTCTGCGAAGTATAAATGGATATAATAGTTTTCGTAAATGATCTTTTTGTTCTTTCTCGCCAAATTTATCTATCGGAAGGGCAAATTCTTGTTTAAAAAATTCAATGCTACCCAACATGCCGGGGTTTAAAAAATTCATCTGAGCGAATATGTCGAAAGTATTATTTTGCAATGGAGTACCACTTAAACATAATCTGTTTTTTGCTTTCAATAAGCAAGCCGCTTTTGCAACTTTGCTATTAGGATTTTTAATAGCTTGGCTTTCATCTAACACTACATAGTCTAAGTTTAAATCAATAAATTGCTTTATATCGCTACGCAAAGTGCCATACGTTGTAATAATAATATCAATATGATCTTGCCAAAGATTTTCCCGCAACCTTTGTCCGCCATGATGTATGTAATAAGTTAATGCAGGTGTAAATTTTTTTATTTCATTTTGCCAGTTAAACATTAATGTGGTAGGACAAACAACCAATGCTTTTAATGTACCATTTTCTTGCCTTAAATGTTGCATAAAGGCAAGTGCCTGAATAGTTTTTCCTAATCCCATATCATCGGCTAAAATGCCGCCCCACTGAACTTCTCGTAAATAGTTGAGCCATTGAAAACCACTTTCTTGATATGGTCTTAAAATGTGTTGTAAATGTTCGGGTGCAGCAATATCTTTTATTGAGTGATTGCTTTTTAAGCGATCGTATTTTTCTTCTAACTGAATAAAAAGCTCTTCTTCATTACGCTCATTATATAGTTCTTCAATAACACTAAAATGGTATTTACTTAATTTTATGTTCGATGCTTTTCCTTCGCCAATTCTAAATAACAGCGAATATTTTCTTATCCATTCTTCGGGTAAAATACCAAGTGTTCCATCATTTAAATGAACAAATTGTTGTTTGTTTTGTAGTGCTTTTTTTACATCGGCTACTGTAACTTTTTGTTCTCCAAAATGAATTTCAACTTTAGCATCAAACCAATCTGTATGCGAACTAATGTAGATTTTGGTAGAAGGTTTAGAAGTATTAAAACGAAAATTCTTTAACGCATCGTAGCCATATACTTCTATATTCATTTCCTTCATTGCATCTACAAATAAAAAGAACCAATTATTTTTTAATACATCTGTTCCTTTTAATGCCAAAGTATTGGTTTCGGCAGGATGAATAAATTGCGAATGAAGATTTTTAATTTTTTGAATAAAAAGTTTTTCAATCTCAATACTGCGTTGAATTATTAATAGCTTATCTGCTAAAGGCAAAATAATTTTTTCTTTATCAGATTCGTGTACTTCGTAGCCTTTGTAAATAAATAGGGGTTGAAATAATAAATAATCGCCCTTTTCTTTTAAAATTATTTTTGTATCGGGTTTTACATCTTTTATTTCTTCGCGTTTTAAATTGCCGAAATGAACATTGTATTCTTTCGATAAAGGCAAAATAAATTGTTGTAATTGATTAGCCCATGTTTCTTGATCTATCAATATTTTTCCTGATGGTAAAAATTTTTCAATTACCATTATATCTTCCGGCTTTTGCCATAAGAAAAACTGATTATGGTACTGAAAAATTAATGAACCGCTACATTCATTTTCTGCAACACTTACATTAGCTAAAGGCAATTTAACACTACATGCAATTTCGTACATATTATTAGTGAAATTTACCCAAAACTCAGGTGCAATAAAATACGATGAAACTTCTGCCTGTTGTAGGTTTGAGGTTGTGAATGATTTTTTTTCCGGAAGAAAAAAAGCGAATGCACTTTCGTTTAAATCGTTAAATAATTTCTTAAACTTAGGATGTAAATATTCATTAATTAAATGCCTTGTTTCTTCGGGCAATTCTTCTGTATGTTGTTGAATAATGTTTTCCCAAATTCCACTAAACGGTGAGTTGCGATTAAGGTATCGGTTTATTTCTGAGGGCAAAAATTTTCTTAACGATTGAAGCAACATTTTATCTTCTTCACCAAATACTTCTGTATTTACATATTTAGTTAAATCAATTTTTTCAACCTTTCCGGTATATTTTAAAAAACTTTCATCAGCTTCTCCCTGAACAGCATCTATTTGAAAATAAGGATATTGATCTTCATTTTTATTAATAACAACTCCCAACTTTAAAGCAGCATGTTTTAGCTCGTCAAAATCTATTGCAGTTGATGAAGTTGCTACAACAGAAGGCAGTTCGGAAATTACAGGTTTAGGTTTTAAATCGCTTAAGTTGGCTGAAGGAGCAATTCTTTTAATAGAAGCATCTAATACTTTTAAAAATGGTTTTCCATTAGAATAAGTAAATTCAAATTTTCCTGTAAGATTATCTTCTAATGAATAACCGTAGAGCGATAATAATTTATTTTTTTCTTTATCCCAATTTCTAATGCTATCGAAAAAAGAAGTGCCATAGCTATTAAGCAGTTGTAATAAAACAATGTTTTTATGCACACATAATGGATGTTTTTGATCGGTATTGCAATTGCAACTGGTATCAAAATTTCTTTCTTCGTTTTTTTGAATTAATAATTTAAATGTTTGTCCATTCAATTCAAGTTCGGCAATAACACGCTCGTCTTTTGCTTCAATAATATTCGCTTTATTGCTGCGTAAATAATTTTCTGCATCTTCAAAACTTTCGGGCGATGTTAGCATTTTAATCATCTTCAAATCCAATTGCTTCATCTTAATTACCGTATGTTGTTGATTATACTGTAATTCTTTATCACCTAAAATATTTTTATCTAACATTTCTTGCAACTGAAATAATGCACCGGCTTTATGTCGGCATACTTCGCTTAAATTATAAGGACAAGTACATCGTAATTGTAAAGTTTTTGGATCTTTGAAAGTGCTGATATGTACTTTATAATAAGTAGAATAGCCATCATCTTTAACTCTAAAAATTACCGATCCCATTAAATCGTCGTATTCAATTAATTCTACATTGCCTGATACGTGAATTTTTTTACCACGACGAATTACTTCTTCAGATGCGTTGTTATATATGTGTTTTATAAGAAATGGTAAAGCCAATGAATAGTAATTTATGGTTGAAAAAAGTGCAATTTGCAAAAGTAAAGGAATGGCTGCTAAAATGCGAAGAAAAATAATACTGCTGTACTGAATTTTTGATTAAGCAAGCATAACTTATTGTATGGCTAAATTTGTTGGAAGAAATAAATTATCAATACGAGAAGAATAATGGTAGAATGAATTTCGATGCGATAATTGATTTTTGGATGAAGAATACATGCAAAATGAAATTTGCAAAGCTGTTTAAAGAGTTAAACCTGCTTTAGCTATGTAGCATTTGCTAACTAAATTCAAAAGAAAAATTAGTTAGTACTCGGTAAAATTAGTTGGTATCATCGTATTTTTGTTGCATGCAACTTCCTTCATCACTTCTTGAAAATGCAGTAGCACAATTTTCTAAACTTCCCGGAATTGGGAAAAAAACTGCGTTACGTTTAGTATTGCATTTATTAAAACAAGAGGTAACCGAGGTTCAAGAATTTGGTGAGATAATTGCAAAAATGAGAAGAGATATAAAGTTTTGTCAAAGATGCCACAATATAAGTGATGGAGATATATGTAGCATTTGTGCTAATAGTCTTCGCAATAAAAAAATTATTTGTGTAGTAGAAAATATACGCGATGTAATAGCTATAGAATCTACCCAACAATTTAATGGATTGTATCATGTATTGGGAGGTATCATTTCTCCTTTAGATGGTATTGGTCCTAACCAATTAAATATTGAAACGCTTATTCAGCGTATTCAGAAAGAAGAGGTAGAAGAATTAATATTTGCTTTAAACCCAACTATTCAGGGCGATACAACAATATATTATATAGAGAAAAAACTAAATCCATACTCTTGTAAAATAACTACTATTGCAAGAGGTATATCGTTTGGTGGCGAATTAGAATACGCCGATGAAATGACATTGGCCAAAAGTTTAACCAATAGATTGCCGGTGCAGCAATATGTGAAATAATTATTCTATTTTCTGTACAATTTTTCCAAATTTGATAAAATTTATCAGTCCTCACAAATCTGTTATTTTATTTTTTTCGTATTCCCCAAAATGCAATAAAGTTACTTATAATAAATATTACCTAAAACTGTCCTTTAACAAAAATTTTATTATAATAGGCATCAAAATTGTTTTTATTCGGGGCAGCGTTGCTTGTTACTAAAGTATCTAACCAACTGCATTCAAAAAAATAGTCAATGAAAACAACACTCTTAACAACCGGCATTTTTCTGTTCGTTCTTTTTGCTTGTAAGCACGAAACCATTGCCCCAACTGTTGATACAAAGCCTGTTCCTGTTACAGGAGGCGGTAGCAGTTCTAACACAAATCCATCTTCACCAACAACACCCGTAACGGGCGATACGGTATGTTTTAACAATCAGGTATTACCTCTGTTTCAAACATATTGTGCAAGCTCGGGTTGTCATACTGCTGGTGCTATATTAGGCGATGATGGAAATTTTGTACTTACCGATTACTTTAATATTATGCAAGGCATTTCTCCCAATAATCCGGGAAATAGTAAGTATTATACTGTAATTGGAGGAAAAATGCCACCGGCAAATTCTCCGCAATTATCAGCTACACAAGTAGCAACAATTGCCAAATGGATTAATCAGGGTGCATTAAATACAGTATGTTCTGCATCTGCTACCTGCGATACAACTAAATACACTTACACCAATGGCATATCGCAAATATTTAGCACTTATTGTAATGGTTGCCATGGTACTGCACCTGGTTCTGCCAATGTGGTATTAAGTGATTATGCAAGTGCAAAAACAACTTTAACTGCTGTAACTGCAACAACATTTTTAAATGCAATTAATTTTAAATCGGCTACACCTGCTATGAATATGCCTCCTGCCGGTCAATTAAGTAGTTGCCAGGTTACTCAAATAACCAAATGGGTTAACAGTGGATTTCCTCAATAAAAAATAAATGTTCATGCTTATGCGTTTTCTTTTGTTATTCTTTATACTCAGCATTATTATTACAGGTTGTTATTACGATAAGGCCGAATTAGCTTATCCGGTTTCTGCTAATCCAACAGCATGCGATACCACAGGAACTACCTATAGCTCAACTGTTAGTTCTATTTTAAATACTAATTGCTATAGTTGCCATAGCGGAAATGCAGCAGCAGGTGCAGGCATTAAATTAGATACTTATTCGGGTGTAGTAACTTATATTAATAATGGACAATTAATGGGTGCTATAAACCAAAATGGCAGTATGCCTGCAATGCCACCGGGTGGTTATAAATTAGCTGCTTGCGATATCAACAAAATTCAGGCATGGATAATTAAAGGCAAACCTAATAATTAAATAAAAAAATAATTTTATGAAAAAAATATTGTTCTTCTTTTTGCTATTATCAATAACTTATATTTCAGTAAAGGCACAAAAATTATATGCAACCAAATCGGGGCAAATTACTTTTAA
>JAKAJX010000184.1 GCA_021824855.1 Bacteroidota bacterium
GCCTGCTTTTACAATGCTTTCAACACTTTCTATTATTTCTTCTCCACCTTCCAATTTTATAGCATGTGCACCGGTTTCTTTCATAATTCTTATCGCACTGGCTAATGCAATACTACTGTTAGATTGATAAGAACCAAATGGCATATCTACTACAACCAATGCCCTGCTAACACCACGAACCACCGATTGACCGTGATATATCATTTGATCCAGCGTAATGGGTAAAGTGGTTTCGTGCCCTGCCATAACATTACTGGCACTATCTCCAACAAGAATTACATCAATACCTGCGGCATCCACCATTTTTGCAAACGAGAAATCGTATGCGGTTAGCATAGCAATTTTTTCGTTCCTTGCTTTCATCTTAAGTAACGTATTAGTTGTAACTTTTTTTAAAGTGCTTTGAGCTGAAGACATAATGCAGCATTTTTTTTATTAGCACATCTCTGCATTAGAATAAAATGTACACACAGATTTTTAGGTAACTGTTACAAGTAAAAGCACATCTCTGCGTTAGAATAAAATGTACCCAATGGGCTGCAAATATAAATTTCCTTTTGAATTATTTTGTCATAATTATGTTATCTATTAATCGAATGCCGTTTAAAAAAGCTGCAGCCAGAATTACTACCGATTTTTCCCCGTCCCATTCCTCTACTAATTCAAGCGTATTTGCATCGGCTACGGCAACATAATCTACTTTTTCAAAGCCGCTATTGTACAATATTGAAACGGCTTTCTCAATTATAGGAGCTGTTTTTCCTTTTTGTAGGTGCAGGTTAATGTATTGAAGCGATTGGTAAATGGTAATAGCGTTTAATATATCTTGCGAAGATAATCGCATATTTCTGCTACTTTTTGCTAAACCCGAGCTTTCTCTAATAGTAGGTGCTATAACAAGTTGTACAGTGCTAATTGTTGTATTGCTTTTGAGTAAATGTTGTATTACCATGCATTGCTGATAATCTTTAGCTCCCATAATTAAGTAGTTAGGCATCACAAAATGAAGTAGCCTATCAACAACTTGGCAAACTCCTTGAAAATGCCCCGGGCGATATTTTCCTTCCAAAATTTCTTCTAAATAGCCTAATTGGTAATTAGTTTTTTGCGTATATCCTTCGGGATAAATTTCTTGAACGGCGGGCAAAAAAACAATATCGCAATGTGCTAACTCAAGTAAGCTTATATCTTTATCGGTGGTAATGGGATATTTTTCATAATCTTTTTGATCGTTAAATTGTGTAGGATTCACGAAAATGCTGCACACCGTAATATCAGAAATTTTTTTACTTTTTTTAATTAAAGAAATATGCCCTTCGTGCAGTGCTCCCATGGTTGGTACAAAACCAATTTTCTTTTCTTTAAATTGAACAAGAACTTCTTTTAATTCCGTTGCTGTTGTAATAATTAACATATCAGTTAATTCATTTTAATAAAATAGAAGGTAGCAAATATCAATTATTTTCAATTACAATATTCTGCTAACAATTAAAGAAACAATTTTACTTTTGAAGAGTTATGATGCAAGGAAAAAAAATATTAATTGGTATAACGGGCAGCATTGCTGCATATAAATCAATTATTTTAATACGCCTATTAATAAAAGCCGGAGCAGAAGTAAAAGTAATTATAACCGATTCGGCTAAAAATTTTGTATCGCCTTTGGTGTTATCAACCCTATCAAAAAATAAGGTATTAAGTACATTATTTGAAGATGATGAATGGAGTAATCACGTAGCTTTAGGCCGATGGGCTGATGTATTTTTAATTGCACCACTTACTTGTAACTCATTAGCCAAAATGGCAACAGCACAATGCGATAATTTATTATTGGCAACTTATCTATCGGCAACTTGTAAAGTAGTGGTAGTACCGGCAATGGATGAAGATATGTGGCAACATGCAGCTACTAAAAGAAATTTATCTCTTTTGCAAAAAGATGGTGTTTTGGTTATTGATGTTGATAATGGTGAATTAGCAAGTGGTTTGTATGGTAATGGAAGAATGGCAGAGCCCGAAGCCATTTTTAATTTTATAGAAGAAAACTTTTGTAGAGAAAATATATTGGCAGGGAAGAAGGTTTTGGTAACTGCGGGTCCAACATACGAAGCAATTGATCCGGTTAGGTTTATAGGAAATTATTCTTCGGGTAAAATGGGTTTTGCTATTGCTAATGCCTTTTATGAAAAAGGAGCCGATGTAACGTTAGTAACAGGCCCAACAAGCGAGCAAACTTATTATAAAGGAATTAAAATTATTTCTGTTATTAGCAGCGATGACATGTTTGATGCCTGTATTAAACATGCTGCTGCCGATATTATAATAATGAGTGCTGCCGTTGCTGATTTTAAACCAATAGAAAAAGCATCGGAAAAAATTAAAAAAGGTTCCAATAGTTTTAGCATAGAACTTACGGCTACTAAAGATATTTTATATTATTTTGGTGTTCATAAAACCGTCAATCAATTTATTGCCGGATTTGCTTTAGAAACTAATAATGAAAAAGAAAATGCTTTAAAAAAGTTGGTAAATAAAAAAGTTGATTGTATTATTTTAAATTCCTTAAATAATCCTCAATCAGGTTTTGGTTACAATACAAATACGATTACCATTTTAGACAACAACTCCGAACTGGTTTTTCCTACAAAAGCAAAAAAAGAAGTGGCCGCCGATATTGTACATTATATTATTCAAAAAGTAATAGTGTAATTATACACTTCATTTATCAGCAAACAATTTTGTATTAACAGCAATATAGATTAGTGAAGCAATTTTTTGTTTCGGAAGAATTGCTATTATGTTTATAAGTTGTAAAGAAAAATACGAAATAGGCATTTGCTTTCTTCAGTTTTTAGCTTACGGACAAGCAACTTCAACCAATAATTTCTTTTTTGTTAATTAACTATTATTTATCATTGGCGTTTATTTTATATAACAACATACAAACCAAAACATCGAATTATGAAGAAACTTTTCTTTCTTAAGTTTTTATTATTTGGATTGGTATTATTGGTTTTACAACAAGCACAAGGACAGGTGACAACTGCTACTCTTGGTGGAACAGTAAAATCGAAAGACAATAAACCCCTATCTGGAGCTATTGTTAAAATAGTATTTGCCGATGCCGGTATTAGTAAAACCGCATTAACCAAAGCAGATGGTAGTTTTTTTATACCCAATTTAAGAGTAGGCGGTCCCTACACAGTAACAGCAAGTTTTGCCGGATATTCTCCCAAAACAGAATCTGATATATTTCTAGATCTTGGGCAAAATACCGATGTTACTGTAGTTATGGAAAATACCATAACAGAACTAAATGAAGTGGTGGTAACTTCCAAATCAAAAATATTCGATAACCAAAGAACCGGAGCTTCTATTAATATCAGTTCCCGCCAAATCAGGCAATTACCCACTATTACAAGATCTGCCGATGATTTTACAAGACTTACCCCATCGGCATCGCCAACCTATAATGGAATGTCTTTTGCCGGAAGAAATGGCCAATACAATAACTTTTCTTTAGATGGTGCTGTATTTAATAATCCTTTTGGCTTAGATGCACCTACACCCGGTGGGCAAACAAGTGCACAACCCATTTCATTAGATGCAATTGATCAAATACAAGTGAATATTGCACCTTACGATGTTACTCAAGCCGGATTTACAGGTGCCGGTGTAAATACTGTTACCAAAAGTGGTACAAATAATTTTTATGGAACCGTATATAGCTTTTACCGCAATCAAGCAATGACGGGGCATAAAGTTGATGGCAGCAATTTTACAGTACCTTCTCTTTCTCAATATCAAGGAGGATTTTCTTTAGGTGGTGCCATTACTAAAAACAAATTATTTTATTTTGTAAATTTTGAAACCGAGCAACGCGAAGATGAAGCTAGTGCTTATGTGGCTCAAAATGCCTCTAATGTTGGCGGATTAACTACTTCACGCGTATTGCAAAAAGATTTAGATTCTGTAAGTAATATTTTATACAGAAGGTTTGGATATGTTACCGGTCCTTATCAAGGATTTACATTAAAAACTACCAATTATAAATGGTTAGCAAAAATTGATTGGGTAATTAACGATAAACATTCTTTATCATTTACCTATAATGGCTTAGATGCAACACAAGAAAAGCCTGCACATCCCAATGCTATTAATAGAAGAGGCCCCGATGCTGTTACACTTCAGTTTAAAAATTCGGGCTATCAAATGGTTAATAAATTAAACTCATTTGGATTAGAGTTGAAATCTAATTTTAATAGTACTTATGCCAATAAATTTAGAGCAGTATATACCTTGTTTAGAGATAATAGAAATCCTTTTTCTACCCCATTTCCTGCTTTAAATATTACCAAATATGGTGTGCCATATATTGTTGCAGGGCATGAGCCTTTTTCTATCAATAACGTATTAAACCAAGATGCTTTGCAGTTAACCGATAATTTTAATATTATTCTTGAAAAACATACTATCACTGCAGGTGCCTCTTATGAGCAATTTAAATTTGCTAATTCATTTAATATTGTAGGTTATGGACCTGCTCTTTTTGGTGGAATTGATATAAACGATTTTATTAGCAAAGCTCCTGTAGGCGGCAATTTAATTTTTGGTGCATATCCTATTGATGCCGATGCGGCTTATGCAAGAAATAGATATGCGGCTAATCAATGGTCTTGGTATTATTTAACGGTAGGGCAATTATCTGCTTATTTACAAGATGAATGGAAAGCAGGCAAAAATTTTAAATTAACCTATGGTATTAGAATAGATAAGCCACTTTATTTTCCTTCAAAAGCAAGTTACAGAAGTCCTAATATGAATGCTGATGGTACTTTTGCCGGATCTTACACCACCGGTACACCAACAGTTGCTAATAGAGATAATTTAAAACTTTTCGATCCTTCAGGAAATCCTGTTTCAAATGGTCCCGGTCAGCAAATTGATAATTCAAGAATGCCAAATGGAGCTGCATTGATTTCTCCAAGAGTTGGATTTAACTGGGATGCCAATGGAAATAAAACCCTGCAAGTAAGAGGCGGAACAGGCTTATTTACCGGAAGATTTCCTTTTGTATGGTTAGGTAATGCAATTGGTAATCCTTTTTCGGGGTATTACGATGTTACAGCTCAAAACTTTAAATGGCCTCAAATATGGAGAACTAATGTTGGCGTAGATTATAAATTGAAAACAGGAACTGTTGTAACAGTAGATGTAGCATATACAAAAGATATTAATGCTATGATGGTTCGCGACTATGGATTAGGTACACCTACCGGTCATTTAAATTCAGGTACTGCCGATACCAGAAGTGTGTACACTACTACCGATAAAGGAGCAACAGGCACTTATGTTTTTACAAATACTAATGTAGGAAGCTCTTTTAACTTTACTGTACAAGCACAGCAAAACTTTAAAAATGGATTTTATTTAACCGGTTCTTATAATTATCTCGTTGCTAAAGATGCAAGTTCTATTTCTGCAGAAATATCAGGAGATGCTTTTGATAGAAATCCTGTTTTAGGAAATGCCAATGTTGCTGTTAGCTCTCCTTCTTTATATGGAAATACTCATCGGTTTGTAGTTGCCGGTATTAAAAAGTTTGAATATGGTGCCGATAAACAATATGGAACTACTATTTCATTTTTTGCAAATTGGACAAGCGGCAACAGATTTTCTTATGTTTATGGCGGTGATGTAAATAATGATGGTTCTGCTTTTAATGATTTAATGTACATACCTACCGCAACCGAAGTTGGTAAAATGAACTTTACAACCTTAGTGGATGCTTTTGGAAATACTCAAAATGCGGCTGCACAAGCAACAGCATTCGAAAATTTTATTCAACAAGATAAATATTTACGTGCTCATCGTGGACAATATTCTGGAAAATATGCCGGAGTTACTCCTTGGTTTAGCCAGTTAGATATGCGTGTGCTACAAGATTTTTATTTAAGAGCGAAGGGTAAAACTCATACCGTTCAGTTAAGTTTGGATATTATTAATTTAGGAAACTTATTAAATAGCCATTGGGGAATAAGGCAATATGCTAGTACAACGGGTTATTATCAGCCTATTTCGTACTTAGGAACCGATGTTAATGGTAAAGCTATGTATCAGTTCGATCCTTCTCAAAAAAGTACTTTTACTACCAGTCCTGATTTGCCTTCTCGTTGGCAAATGCAGTTTGGCGTACGATACATTTTTTAGCAGAATTTATACTGTTAGCTAATAAAAAAGGATAATCATTTGGTTATCCTTTTTTATTAAGTAAAGTTTTTCCATAAAAATAAAAATATTCCATTCTGTGGAAAATTTTCAATAGTCTATATCAATTTTAATATTGATTTTCAATTAGTTATTATTCTGGCACTATTTTTCATCTTATTATATCAGATAAGCAATTATAAAATCTTAAAACCAAAAACCATGAAAAGCCAAATTAACATCGACCAAAAAATTACTAATATCCTTTCAGTTCTTTTTGTAACTATTATAATTGCATCTGCAGTTGTTTTTTAAAAAAGTATTTCATTTTTTTTCATAGCGTGATTTTAATTTTATAGTTTTTAGGGTGAAGCCTTTGTTTTCAAAGGCTTTTTTTATTTATAAAATTTGATACTTATAATAATTCAAGCATTGTAAGAAGAAGCGATGCAGAGTTTTCTGCTGCTATTTTACCATATTTTTCAAAATCTAAAACTGCCGAATCGTTAGCAGTATCTGAAATAGAGCGTATTATTATAAAAGGAGTATTTTTTTGATAGCAAACTTGTGCAATGGCTGCACCTTCCATTTCAATAGCATCTGCCTTAAATTGGGTTCTTAATTGCTTATTTAATTGCGTGTTTGCTAAAAAAATATCTCCTGTAATAATTTTTCCTATTATAATTTTTGGTTTTTCTGTTTGTATTTTTTGTAATGATATTTTTTGAACAGCTTTTTGGCATGCAGCTAATAATAGGCTATCGCTTTGAAAGGTTATTGGATTTGCTTTAAAGTTATATGGATTAAAAGTTGGGCGTTCAATAAATCCGGTGGTAGTATTTCTGCCATAATCGTGGTAAGCAATTTTTTTGGCAATTACAATATCGCCGGGTTGTAAGAGAGGATTCATTGCACCGGCAATTCCAGAAAATAAAATATATTTCGGATTAAAATGTTCTATTAAAATGGTTAGTGTAATGGCGGCATTTACTTTTCCAATTCCCGATCGGGCAATAACTATTGGTTGATGTTTAAGTTTACCTACATAAAAATGAATGCCTTCTATAGTGGTATCTTTTTCTTGTAATAAAGAATCTTTTAGCAGTTGTACTTCTGTTTCAAATGCACCAACAATACCAATAATATTTTTATGCTTTTGGGGTAATGTATTTGCATCTTTATCTTGTTGTACTAATATACCCTGACTAAAAATATTTATTTGTATTAGGCTACAAATTGCTAATGTAAAAACATGTTTCATTAAGTTTCAAATTTAGAATGATAATTATCATCGTTTACAAAATTACAATGGTACAATTTTGTGACTCAATTAACGATGGCTGTCATAATGATAAAATAAATCCTTTTGATTTACAATTTTTCATTAATGAAAACAGCAAGCTTTAAACTTTTTTTTATTCTTATTATAATGATTGATTTATTTTCTTATAAAGTTTTGGCACAAGATAAATATCTTCAACTCGATGAGAATAAAAGTACGAATCAATGGAGTATTAAATATTCGGGTTTTGTTAGGAATGATATTTTTTTCGATTCTCGGCAAATTGTAAATGCACGAGAAGGAGAATTGGAACTTTTTCCGGCCGATATTGCTAAAGATGTAAATGGCTTAGATAAAAATGCCGCATCATCTTTTAATATATTATCTATTACTAGCAGAATAACAGGAACACTTACCGGTCCCGATGCTTTTGGTGCTAAAACAAGCGGTATTATTGAAGGAGAATTTTTTGGCAATGGTAATAGTGTGTATGAAGGAAATTTATTTAGAATGCGGCACGCTTATGCTCAATTAGATTGGGGTAAAACAAAATTAGGTTTTGGGCAATATT
>JAKAJX010000096.1 GCA_021824855.1 Bacteroidota bacterium
AAGAACTAATATCCCTAACAGTTATAGATTAGGAGTAGAATTACAAGGTGAATATATTTTTACTAAATGGCTTACTGCAAATGCCAACTTAGCTGTTAGCCGAAATAAAATTCAATCTTTCACAGAATATATTGATAATTGGGATATTGGAGGACAAACATCTGTTAAACACACCAATACCGATATTTCTTTTTCGCCTAATGTAATTGCCGGCGGAACTGTAACTTTTATTCCTACCAAAAATTTTGAATTTAGTTGCATTAGCAAATACGTTAGCAAAATATATTTAGATAATACACAAAGTGCCAACAGAAGTTTAAATGCTTTTTTCACAGAAGATGTAAAAGCTGTTTACACTATTAAACATAAATTATTTAAAGAATGGACTATTATTGGGCAACTGAATAATATTTTTAATACATTATATCAACCCAATGGATGGACATATCCTTATTATTCCGGTGGTGTTTTAAATATACAAAATGGATATTATCCTATGGCCGGAACTAATTTTGTTGTTGCAATAAATATTAAATTATAGTAACTCATCATGAGCTTGAAGTACTCATGCAATTCAAGCTCATGACATTTATAATTGCATCAATATTTTAATTGCCAATCGAGCATACCGCCTAACATATTTGTAACATCGGAGAAACCCATTTGTTCTAATATAAGTGCTGCTTGTCCGCTACGGTTACCACTTCTGCAATACAATATTATTTCACTATTTTTTAAATCTTCAATTTCCTCAACTTGCATAGATCGAATTTTACCTAAGGGCAAAAGAATTCCACCAATATTAAAATCGGTATGCTCATAAGGTTCTCTTACATCAATTAAGTTAAGTTGCTCACCTGCATCTAATCTGGCTTTCACATTATCGGTTGTAATTGTTTTCATAATTATTATTGATTATTTTTTAACGATGATGGAATTGAATCTTTTATGGGTGGTGTATTACTAATATAAACATCAATAATTTGTCCGGGACGAACTTTATTAGGTTCAACTCCAACAGTATCTGTATTGTAAACTGGAGGATTTTGGCGAACAACAAAAACATTAGAAGTATCTTTTATTGTTTCTAATGGAACAATTGATCCAAGGTTTAGGCTTAAAGTAGCTAATTGCGTTTTTGCTTGTGCCAATGTAAGTCCTACCAAATCCGGAACATATATATCGCCATTACCAATACCACTACCCAATACAAAACTAATAATACTACCCAATGGTATTTTTGTTCCGGGTTTTATTATTTCTCCATTATACCGTTGCTCTAAAACTGCATTACGAGCAATATCGGGTCTATAAGTAGTATCGCCTAATTTTAACTGTAAAGATTGCAAATACATACTAGCACTTCTAAAAGAAAACCCAACCATATTGGGCATTTCAACCAAAGGTGCAACTGCACGATTAATTGAAAGATAAATAACTCTGCCATGTTTTACCATTGCATCTGCCTCGGGCGATTGCCGAACAACACTTAATGCACCAACCGAATTATCGTAAACGGAATCTGACACTTCTACACTAAAACCTTTGGCTAATAAATTAAGCCTGGCAGCATCAATATTTTGACCTAATACTGAAGGAACTTTTTCATATTTTCCATGCCCTGTTATCCAATCGAGCATACCAAAAAATAAGGCAATTAAAATAAAAAGAAATAATATTCCTGCCAGAATATTTATAAATAAAGATTTTGAAGTAATGAATTTAAACACAATATTGTTTGTTATTAATAATTAATTAGGAAAGATGATTGAATGCTTCTTCAATAACATCTGTATAAAAACTTTTTAAACTTTGTCCCATAGCAATTACTTGCTGAGGTACTACACTTGCAGCCGATTGACCGGGTACAGTATTTATTTCTAACATATACGGCTGTTGCTTGTCTTCATTATAAATAAAATCAATTCTTACTACACCTCTGCAATTAAAAACCGAGTAAACATTTTTTGCAGCAGCACGCAATTTATCTGCAATTGAATCATCAATTTTTGCAGGAGTAATTTCTTCACTTTTGCCATGATATTTTGCCTCAAAATCGAAGAACTCGTTATGTGTTATTAATTCGGTAATGGGCAATACGGTTATTTCTCCTTTCGATTTAAAAACACCAACAGTAAATTCTCTTCCGCTTATAAACTCTTCAATTAAAAGTTGATTATCTTCTTTAAAAGCTTTATCTAAAGCAGCTTGTAAATCTTCAGGATTATTTACTTTACTCATTCCTATACTGCTACCGCCATTATTAGGTTTTACAAAAACCGGAAGTGTAAGTTGAGAAAGAATTTGTTGAGTAGATATAGGCGTATTTTTAAAAACGTGTAAGCTTTTTGCTACATATATTCCGCTGAATGCTGCTACAGCAACAGAATAGCGTTTATTAAATGTTAATGCCGAAGTAGCTGCATCGCAACTGGTGTAAGGCAAATGCAGCATATCAAAATATCCTTGCAATTTTCCATCCTCACCGGGTGTGCCGTGAATACAAAGCAATATGGCATCGAATTGTATGGTTTGGTTTGAATCAATGATGGAAAAATTTTCTTTATTGACTAAAGATTTTTCTCCATTTTCTTTAACGTACCACCAACCTGAAGGATGAATATCTATTTTATACACATCATACCTGTCTCTATCTATATTATTATTAACGGTTATAGCACTTTTGTAGCTAATTTCAGCTTCTTCGCTATAGCCACCGGTTACTAATGCAATTTTTTTCTTCATACCAAATATTATAAATCAAATATAAAGAGGTATAAAATAAAATATCAATTGTTTATAGTTAAAATAAAAAAGGTGAAGAAACTGTCCGGCTTCTTCACCTCACTTTTACGGGAAATATCACCCGTTTTTACTCGATGTTGTTGCATTTAACAGCAACATTTATTTTACTACTAAGCTAATGAATAAATAAATATTATACAAATTTTTTTAATAAAAAATGTATATTTTATTATTAGCTATGCAAAGATTCTTTCTTTGCCAATAATGAATCTACAGTTTCTTGAAATGCTTCATCAGGTACGCAACAATCTACCGGACAAACAGAAGCACATTGAGGTTCTTCATGAAAACCTTGGCACTCTGTACACTTATTTGGAACAATATAATAGGTATCAACAGATAAAGGAGCTTGTTTAGCAACTGCATCAATTGATGATCCATCCATTAATGTAAATGATCCTTTTACTGTTGTTCCATCAGCAATTGCCCATTCTACGCCTCCTTCATAAATAGCATTATTGGGACATTCAGGTTCGCATGCACCACAGTTGATACATTCTTCAGAAATCTTAATTGCCATAATCTTAATTTTGATTTTAAAAAATAGTTAGTTGTTCTAACTACAAATTTATAAGCAATTTCAACAAATAAAATATGACTTTATCCAAAAGAATAGAATTATTTATACGCTTAGGCAATTATTTTACAGATAATTCTACTGAATGGCAAGATATAAAAGCCAAAGCCGCCAGAGAAAATCCTTGGTTTGCCCCCGAATTTATTGAACTTTCGGTCAATAATATTGTAAGCCAATTTCTTCAGAAAGAAAAATTATTGGATTGGGTTAATCATTATCATTTACCCGATTCTACTTCATCAAAAAAAATAATTGGGTTAGTAATGGCGGGCAATATTCCTTTGGTGGGGTTTCATGATTTTTTATGCGGCTTTATTAGCGGGCATCGTTTATTAATTAAGCTATCCTCAAAAGACAAAATTTTGCTTTCACATATTGTTGACAAAATGATTGAATGGAACAACGAGATAGCTACCCATATTTCCTTCTCAGAAATGTTACAAAATTGCGATGCGTATATTGCTACAGGCAGTAATAATAGTAGTAGATATTTTGATTATTATTTTGCCAAATATCCTCATATTATCCGTCGCAACCGCACATCTACCGCAGTTTTAGATGGAAATGAAACCAACGAAGAACTCGAAAAATTAGCCGATGATATTCAGTTATACTTTGGCTTAGGTTGCCGAAATGTTACCAAAATATATGTTCCCCACAATTACAATTTTACACCGTTGTTAAATGCCTTAGAAAAGTACGACCATTTCTTAGATTATCATAAATACAAACACAACTTCGATTATCAATTAACCATACTTATCATGAATAATGCGAAGTATTTAAATAGTGGATCAGCTATTTTAACCGAAAACACTTCATTATTCTCCCCCATAAGTCAAATATATTTTGAGTACTATAACAATAAAAAAGATACGATACAATTGCTTAAGCAAAATACTGATGTGCAATGTATTGTAGCGAAAGAAGAAATTAGTTTTGGCACAACGCAAAGCCCCTCTTTAATGGATTATGCCGATGGAATTGATACAATGGCATTTATTAAAAAAATGTCTGTATAACCACTAAATCAATCAAAAGTTAAATTAAACCAGTAACTTTAATTGATACACAAAATACGATGTACGATTAATCTCGTAAAAGAATCGTTAAATATTGAAAAAGATGAACTGACGATTAAACAGGTTTGTTTCTTTGTAATCTCAAAGGCATAATTTTTGAACTAAATAAAAAAAATTACACAATGAAACTGAAAGATATTTTAGTAATTATGGGCATAAGTGCCACTACAGCTATAGCAAGCGTTTGGGGCTATGGCAAATGGATGCAAAACAAAACTGCCGGAATGCAAGAAGCAGGAAAATTGCCTGTAAATTATGCAGGATTTTTTGGCAAATCAGCAGGCGGCGATGCAGTAAATTTCGAGCAACCCGCTATGGCTGCCACACCTGCAGTAGTACATATTAAAACCAGAACCAAAGCAAAACAATTAAGCAATAATTTACCTAAAAAAAGTAATCCATTTGGTGACTTTTTTGGAGGAGGCGATGATTTGTTTGGCGATTTATTTGGCGGACCAAGAATTATACCCGAACAACGTGCCAGCGGTAGCGGCGTAATTATTAGCCAAGATGGATACATTGTTACCAATAACCATGTTGTGGCAGATGCAGATGAAATTAATATTACTTTACCCAATAAGAAAACTTACAAAGGAACAGTAATTGGTACCGATCCCAGCAGCGATTTAGCAGTAGTAAAAATTGATGCTACAGGATTACCCTACTTGGTTTATGGCAATAGCGACGAAGCGAAATTAGGTCAATGGGTATTGGCAATTGGTTATCCACTGAATTTAGATGTAACAGTTACAGCAGGTATCATTAGTGCTAAATCGAGAAGTATTAATATTAATGACAGACAAAGCCAAACCCCTGTTGAATCTTTCATTCAAACCGATGCAGCAGTTAATCCGGGCAATAGTGGTGGGGCACTAATTAATACCAATGGTGAATTAATTGGAATTAATTCTGCCATTGCTTCCGGTACAGGATATTATGCAGGTGTTTCGTATGCAATTCCTGTTAATATTGTAAAAAAAGTTGTCAACGATATTATTAAATACGGAACTGTGCAACGTGCTTTTATTGGTATAAGCTATGCCAGAGAAGGATTAAGTGATGAAGAAAAAAAGAAAGAAGGTATTAAAGAAGGCGATGGCGTTTATGTAATAGATGTACCCGAAGGTGGTGCTGCCAATGCCGCCGGTATTAAAAAAGGTGATTTTATTACTAAGCTAAATGGCACAAAGGTTAATTCAGGACCAGAGATGGTTGAACAAGTTGCTCGATATAAACCAGGCGATAAAATAACAATTACCTATGAACGTAATGGAAAAGAAAATACAGTTAACATTATTCTCAAAAATAAAATTAATACTACAGCATTTGTTAAATCCCAATCAGCATTAGAAAAATTGGGGGCAACTTTTGAAACCGTTGATAAAAAAACTGCAACAGCCAATGAAATAAGTGGTGGTGTTTCGGTAAAGAAAATTGTAAAAGATGGTGCAATTCAGAAATCAAGAATTCAAGAAGGATTTGTAATTACTGCCGTAAATGGTAATGATATAAATACTTTAGACGATTTAAAAGAAATATTAAAGAATGCACATGGCACTGTGTATTTCGATGGTATTTATCCAGGATTTAGCGAGTCGTATCGCTATCCTGTGAGAATTGATAATGAAGATTAGAGTAAACCTTTAAATAATAAAAAATGCCACATTAACCATGTGGCATTTTTTGTATTCACACAAACTATATTTTCTTATACACCAAGTAATCAAAACCCATTAATTCGAATGATTCGCTTGCATAAAATTGATATTGCAAACCCGAAAAAACATTCTCATATTTTCCTGCCAACCATTCATGTTCTATAGCAATTTTAATTTTTTCTTGAGCCGAAAAGTTTAAGATAACCAACAGTATTTCGTCCTCCTTTTTTCTTATAAAAGCCATTACATCATTGTTAGAAACAGGCAAATTAAATGTTTCTCCTTCGGCTACACATTTAGATGCATGAACTGTTAAAAGTGTTTGATAAAATTGATGCAACTGAATATCCTCTGTCCACATAATTTCATCTTTATCAAAAAACTTCAAACGCTTGCAATTAGGCAATTCTTGTCCGCTGTATATAAGCGGTATGCCATTCCACGTGCAAGTAAGTACAGCAAAAACTTTGGCAGCTTCACCATATTTTTCATATTCAGTTCCATTCCAACTATTCTCATCATGATTGGAGGTAAAAAAAAGTTTATACGAATCTTTAGGATATTGTGAATACTTGTGTAATACAGTATATAAATCGTTTACAGAAGATGCTTGTTTACTTAACTTTTCCGAAACATGCATCCATTCCCAAGCATAAGTAACATCAAAAACATTGTGATAGTTTACCTCTTCACATTCGGCCAACCAAAATAAATGTTTGATGGTTTCGCAAGCACTTCTGGCTTCTTCCCAAAAATCTAATGGAACTAAATGAGCCATATCGCATCTAAACCCATCAATATCATAATTTTCAACCCAAAACATCATAGCATCAATCATAGCTTTTCGCATGTCAGTAATATCGTAATTCAAATCAATTACATCGTGCCAACCATTTTCTTCGGTAAAATTGCCCAATGCATCTTTCATGTACCAATCCGGATGCTCAGTTACCCAATGATGCCCCCAACCTGTATGATTGGCAACCCAATCAATAATAATTTTTATATCTAACGAATGAGCTTCATCTACCAAATTTTCAAAATCGGTAAGTGTACCATATTCAGGATTAATAGTAGTGTAACTACTGCAAGCATAATAGCTGCCTAACGCACCTTGCCTAACCTCGGTACTAATGGGTGTTATAGGCATTAACCATAACACTTTTACACCCATACTTTTTAAACGGGATAAATGTTTTTGAAATGATTGAAATGTACCTTCAGCCGTATATTGCCGAATATTAACTTCATAAATATTGGTTCCTTTTATCCAAGGAACCGATGGAAAATGATTACTCATAATTGCTGATGCTTAAGTTACAAAGAAATAGTTTTAATTTGAATTAAATATGAAAGATACGTTAGATAGAAGAATAAGTTTATTACAAGCCACAGCAATTAACATGACTGATATGGTTGGAATAGGACCATTTGTGGTATTAAGCTTAGTTGCACAAATTATGAATGGCCCATGGTTTTTATATGCATGGATTGCAGGTGCTTTTTTATCGTGTGTAGATGCCAGTGTTTGGTGCCAATTGGGTTCAACATTTCCATTAGCAGGCGGAAGTTATAATTTTTTAAAAGAAGGATATGGAGAAAAATGGGGAAGATTAATGGGCTTTTTATTTGTTTGGCAAACCATGATTCAAGCACCATTGGTTATAGCCTCTGCAGCAATTGGTTTTGCACATTATACAGGCTATTTAGTACCATTAAATAATATTGAAACAAAAATAATTAGTGGCTTAGTGGTATTATCTATTACATTTTTATTATACCGAAAAATTGAAACAATAGGTAAAATATCTGTTTTACTTTGGATGGGCGTACTAATTACCATGTTATGGATTATTGGCGGTGGAATATTTCATGGAAACTTTATGGCACCTATTCATCACATTAATGATGGTATACAATTAAATAA
>JAKAJX010000228.1 GCA_021824855.1 Bacteroidota bacterium
AAAAATATTAACTGCCTTTTTTTTAGTATATAGCAATTTTATAGTTATATCTTCTACGTTATCGAGATATGAAACCATCAATAACCGATTATTATCTCCGGCATATATTCCTTTTATTTTAGTGTTCAGCCATACCATTCCATACTATAGAATTCCTTATTGGGTAAAAAGAGAGAAGAATAGAAAAATTAATACAATTATACACGCTGCAATAATGTTGGCATTATTCATTGGCTTTCAGTATTACCAGTATAAAACAAATGCAGAAACTTATAATAATATTAAAGATGATGGTATTCCCGGTTACGCCGAAGATGTTTGGAAAAATTCGCCTATTGTTCATTTCATCCAAACCGATACTTTACTAAATAAACACTACCAAAAAACATACAGCAACCAAAACTATGCTGTGTATTTATTTACAGGATATGGAACAGAAACTATTCCTGAAAAAGTTAGAACAGAACAAGTAGAAAAATTTTATACAGATAAAGAATATTATATCATTTGGTTTTTTACCGATGAAAACCCCGATTTACTTACTATTGATGATATAAAAAAACATACACAAATAAAGCAAATAAAGCGATTTGAAGACGGAGCAATTTATTATTGCAATAACAATATTACCACCATTAAACCATAAACATTTTAGTTTGTTATATTTTTATGGCAGAAGAAATAAATACCATTGCAGGAAGTAAAACAGAACAATACCAATCACTCATTCCGCAAATAAAAAGTTTATTGGAAGGAGAAGATGATTTGGTTGCCAATTTAGCTAATATTTGTGCTGCATTAAAACAACAGTTTAATTGGCTTTGGATTGGATTTTATTTAGTAAAAAAAGAAGAACTGGTGTTAGCTCCATTTCAAGGTCCCATAGCTTGCACCCGCATAAAAAAAGGAAAAGGAGTTTGTGGTACAAGTTGGGAAAAAGCAACTACTATTATTGTTGAAGATGTTACAAAATTTTCCGGACATATTGCTTGCAGCAGCTTATCTAAATCGGAAATTGTAATTCCAATTTTACATAATAATACCGTAATGGGCGTATTAGATATTGATAGCAAATTATTAAATAGTTTCGATGAAATAGATAAAATATATCTTCAACAAATTGTACAATTCATCAACTTCAACTAAAGCTTTGTACTTGAAGTTTGTACTTTTGACCCAACTATATTAAAACAATGAAAAATTTTGAAGTTCCAAATATCTATCGCAGCAGTCTTATTAGTGCTATTAAAAATAAACGTAAGCAAGAAGATAAACTCAAAAAGAAAATTACCCCAACCTTTTTAGATTTTGGGATTGTTCAAATTTATCTTGCACGGCATTTTGGTTTTTGCTATGGCGTTGAAAATGCTATTGAAATAGCTTTTAAAACCATAGAGGAAAATTACGGGAAACGAATTTTTTTATTAAGCGAAATGATTCATAATCCACAAGTAAATGCCGATTTGCAAGAAAGAGGAATACAATTTATACAAGATACGTATGGCAAACAATTAATTCCTTTTGAATCGCTCACACAAAATGATATAGTATTAATTCCGGCTTTTGGCACAACATTAGAAATTGAAAAAATATTGCAAGAAAAAGGAATTCCTACAGAAAAGTATAACACCACTTGTCCATTTGTAGAAAAAGTTTGGAATAGAAGTGAACAAATTGCTTCTAAAGGTTACAGCATAATTATTCATGGAAAAGTAAATCACGAAGAAACAAGAGCCACTTTCTCTCATGCCTCGTATCATACACCTACTGTTATTGTGAACGACATGAAAGAAACTATTGCATTAGCAAAATATATTACCGGAGAAAAACCGGCTGAAGAATTTTATACCGAGTTTAAAGGAAAATATTCAGAAAATTTTGATGTTGCTAAAGACTTTCAACGAATTGGCGTAGTAAACCAAACCACACAATTGGCTTCTGATACACAAGCTATTTCAAACTATTTAAAAGAAGTGTATACAAAATATTATCAATTATCTGAAGTAACTATTAGCGAAAGGTTTGCCGATACACGCGATACTTTGTGTTATGCTACCAACGATAATCAAACTGCTGTAAAAGGAATGTTAGATACAACAGCCGATTTTGCCATTGTAATTGGAGGCTATAAAAGCAGCAACACTTCTCATTTGGTTGAGTTGTGTGAACAAAAACTTCCCACTTATTTTATAGATTCGGCTGATAGGTTGCTAAGCAAAGACGAATTAATTGATTGTAATTGGCGAACAAAAGAACAAAAAACTATTACCAATTATATTCCACAGAAAGACATTCTAAAAATACTAATTACCAGTGGCGCCAGTTGCCCCGATGCTTTAGTGGAAGCCGTAATAAGAAAAATACTTTCCTTTTTTCCAATAGAAAAAACTATTGAAAATTTTATTAAGGAATTAAACGCATACTAAATTGGGCATAAAAAAACCCTTTCAAATCAAGTACTTAAAAGGATTTTTTTCGTAAGAAATTGTAAATAACTATTTCTTAGCAGCAGTATCTTTCTTAGTAGAGTCCATAGGCATAGCATGCATAGTATCTGCAGTTGCAGGCTTAGCTGTATCTACTGTAGTTTTTGCTGAGTCAGTTGCAGCAGGTTTGTTTTCACCGCTGTTGCAAGCTACAAAACCAGCGATAGCCAATAAAGCAATAACTTTTTTCATTGTACTTGTTTTTGAGTTTAAATTAAATTGCCGCAAAGATAGCTTCCTATATAAACTATCCAAATTTTAACTATTTTTTATTTTTACTTTTTTCTAAAAAATATTCTTACCGGAACACCACTAAAATTAAAATGTGTACGGAGCTGATTTTCAAGGTAGTTTTTATAGGGTTGTTTAATATCATCCGGATAGTTGGTAAAAAAGGCAAAAGAAGGCACTACTGTAGGAAGCTGAGTTACATATTTTATTTTAACGGTATTACCGCGTACAACCGGTGCATGGTAAGCTTCTACAGCTTTTAACATTATATCATTTAATTGCGAAGTGGTTATTTTACGTTGCCTATTAGCATATACTTCTAACCCAACTTCAATTACTTTAAATATTCTTATTTTTTCTATGGCAGAAATAAAAATAACCGGAATATCGGTAAAGGGAGCTAATTTTCTTTTTAACTCGGCTTCATAGTTACGAGAGGTATTGGTTTGCTTTTCCATTAAATCCCACTTATTTACAAGCACCACAATCCCTTTTCCTTTTCTTGCTGCTAAACTAAAAATACTTACGTCTTGAGAAGTAATTCCTTTGGTTGCATCAATTAATAATAAACAAACATCTGCTTCATCCATTGCATTAATGGCACGAATTACCGAATAAAATTCAAGATCATCTTTTTCTTTATTTTTCTTTCTAAGCCCTGCCGTATCTATTAAAATAAATTCTTTATTAAACAAATTATAATGCGTATGAATGGTATCTCTGGTGGTACCTGCAATGTTACTTACAATTGTTCTTTCTTTTCCTATAAGCGAATTTAATAAGGATGATTTACCAACATTAGGCTGACCAATTATGGCAAACTTAGGCAAAGCAGTTTCTGAAAGAACTTCTGCAACATCTTCTTGTTTAATATTATCGGTTATAGCATCTAACAGTTCTCCTGTACCACTTCCGCTAATACTGCTAATATTATAAATAGTATCGAAGCCTAATGAATAAAATTCTGCAGCTTCTAAATGTCGTTCAGAATTATCTACTTTATTTACTACCAAATAAACAGGTTTAGTTGTTCGGCGTAGAAGGTCGGCCATTGCTTCATCTAATTCTGTAATACCAATTGCAACATCCACTATAAATACAATAGCATTGGCTTCATCTATTGCAATACGAACTTGTTTTCTTATTTCTTTTTCAAAAATATCGTCACTATCGGGTACAAAACCACCTGTATCAATTACGTTAAAAGTTTTACCGTTCCATTCGGTTATACCATATTGCCTATCGCGTGTAACGCCGCTTATATCATCAACAATGGCTTTTCGTTGTTCCAATAACCTGTTAAAGAAAGTACTCTTTCCTACATTTGGTCGGCCTACTATTGCTACAGTATAACTCATAATATTATTATCAAAATTAATTGATAGTATCGTTTAAAATTCAACAAATATTTTTATTAATGCCAAACTATCAGTATCCATATTCTTTCAACTGCAATTCATTATCACGCCATTTGGGTTTTACCTTTACAAAAAGTTCCAGAAATACTTTTTGCTGAATAAAAGTTTCAATGTCTTTTCTTGCCAATATTCCTATTTCTTTTATCATTTTTCCTTTTTGGCCAATTACAATTGCTTTTTGCGTTTCGCGATGTACAATAATATCTGCCTGAATTTTAACCAATTTTTCTTTTTCTTTAAATTCATTAATGATTACTGCCACATGATAAGGAATTTCATCTTCAAATAATTCATATATTTTTTCGCGAATAATTTCGCTTACAAAAAATTTGGTAGGCAAATCGCTCAAATCATCTCCATTATAAAATGGTTCACCTTCCGGTAAAAATTCAATAATAGCTTGCAATAATTTTTGAAGATGATGCTGTTGTAAAGCAGAAATTTTTATTATTTTTTTACAGTACGGTCTATCAGCAAAAAATAATTCGGCTTCTGCAATTTTACCATTTTTAGCTTCGTCAATTTTGTTCAGTACAATAATAGAAGGAACTTTTAAATGTAAAGATTGAAAAACAATATCGCATTCATTCAAATCGTCATTTACATCAACAATTAGTAAAGCAAGATCTGCATCTTCTAAAGCATTTTTAACTGCTTGCATCATTTTCTCGTGCAGTTTATATTTAGCTTCAATAATACCCGGTGTATCTGAAAAAACGATTTGATATTCCGCTGCTTTTGTTAAAAACCCTTTTATACGATGCCGGGTTGTTTGTACTTTAGGAGATACAATAGCTAATTTTTCTCCAAGTAAAGCATTTAACAATGTGCTTTTTCCTGCATTTGGTTTACCAAAAATATTTACAAAGCCCGCTTTCAAAGTATAAGGTTATATGTAAAAATAAGAAAAGCCTCTATCGAGGCTCTAATTTTGTTGCGAGGGGAAGGATCGAACTTCCGACCTTCGGGTTATGAGCCCGACGAGCTACCGCTGCTCTACCTCGCGATGTAATGGGGTGCAAATGTAAGCCCAGTAATAATACCATCCAATTTTATTTAAAATGTTTTTCTTAAGAAATCTATCACAGGAACTATTGCAATAATTATTTCTAAGTTGGCAAGCATTTAAAGATTCTTTTTTAGTACCGTTGCATATTCCTTAATATTATTAAGAGACTTTTTCTTTCATTATTTATCTGAAATAAAAATCCTGTGAACTATAAATGAATTTCACAGGATATAAACTTAGTATCTCTAAGTGAACTTAAAAGTAAGTATTCACAGCAAACTCAAATTGATTAATAAAAATCTTTTTAAAAGCAGAGATGTTATTTTGTTCGTAGAAAATCAACATCGCTTTTTTATATTCAATTGAATCCACTGTCCTAAATGAAATGGGACAATACTTGTTATCAATTAATATTGCATTACTAATAATACGTGCAGTTCTTTTATTACCGTCTGTGAAAGGTTGTATATAAGAAATCAATACAAGAGCTAATAAGGTTTTTACAAATACGTTTTCCTCTTGATTGATAATTCCACACATTGATGTCAATGCTTCTCTTATTTGAAATTCATTATCCAAGGGTTTATAGTTTGTTCCGGAAATACCTACTCTATTGTTTCTTACATTTCTTGAAATATTTAACTCCTTAATTAAAATACTATGAATGTCTTCAATACTTGAAACAGTTAAAGGCTTTATGTAGCCAGGATTTGCAATAACAAAGTCCAATGCATCTTTATGGTTAAGGAGCATGGTTGCTTCATCTTTTGTTTTACCATTCGCAGTTTCCTTTTCTTTCAATAATCGTTCTGTTTCTAACAAAGAATACGTGTTACCTTCTATCTGGGATGATTTCCAACTTAAATCAACAGCCAATCTTTCTAACTCGTTCTTAAATTCAGCGTTACTTAATTTTGAAGAGTTTTTGGTGTATTGGTTCTGTAAACGATCTAAATATTCCAATTCCAGTTTAGAAAATATAGAAACTTTGTTAAGTGTATCATTGATGAGTGTATAATTAAACCCTTTTAAAATCAATCTTTCATCAATTTCCTTTTTAAAATACTCTTCTACATCAATAGTCCTTAAAATATCATAGGTCTGACTTATTTTGTACTTGGTTCCTTTCAGTTTACCGGTAGCATTTATAAGGTTTTTCGAAACCAAATCCTGCAATTCTCTTTTAAATGTTGCATAGCTTACTTCAAGGCCCAGACCATCATATATTTCTTTAGATGAGCTGACAGGATGCTGTTTTATATATCCAATGATTAAATCAGTTTTATCGGATAATAGCTTTGCCATGATTAGTATTTATAGATCAATTTAATATAAAATACAGATCAAAAATAAACATATTTGAGCTATATTTAAAATATATTGAGCTATAAGTGAATTTAGCAGTAAATAAAGCTCAATTCGGGAAGAAAATGAGCTTTAAAAATTTTTTAATTGAGCTATAAAATTAGATAAGTGTATGCTAATTCAATAATGAGGCTATTTGTTCTTATCACACTAATGCTTTAAACGAATTGAATAGTATGATGAAAGTAATGCCATTGTATTCTCAATTTTCTTTTTTAATAGAAGATGCACCACTCGATTCAAAATCTTTAATTACAGCATCTCCTTTGTAGTGAATAGAGCTGGCTCCACTTGCATGAATATGAGAAAACTCTTTAGCAACATTTACTTTAATATTAGAAGCTCCATTTGCATCTGCACTGCAAGTATTTACAAGTAAATCGTAAGCTTTAACATTGCTTGCCCCATAAGCACTAATTTCTAAATTATTGGCAGTACCATTAATAGTAATTGTTGAGGCACCTCCTAATGATAATGATAGGGTTGATGCATTAATTTCTCCTTTTAAAAAACTTGCTCCACCAAGTTCAATTTTTAAATCATCTGCTTTTAGTTTTTCTGTTAACACCACTTTACATGCACCACCTGCATATAATTTTTTTAATGATTGAATAGTAATATATGCTTTAATTTTTCTATCGCCCCAGTTCCACTTTCCCAAAAAATCATTTTCGGGATATATTTTAAGTACATTATTTTTAACTTCGGTTTTTATGTTATTATTTCCTCCTTCGTCGGTACTGATAGCCACTGCATTTTCATTACCCTGAGATAGATACACTGTAATTGCACTCGATACTTCAATTGCATCAAAATCTTTAACTTTTCTAATTTCGGCATTGGCATCGTGTACTAAATTTTTTACATTTTGTGCTAAGGTTACATTTACTGTGAGAAACAGTACCACCAACACTGAAGCTATTTTTTTCATACGTGAATTTTTATTGTACAACGATTTTTTTTAGCAATAGTTACAAATTTACAATGAAAAATTAATTTACATTTGCACTGAAATTTTCCTCGGGGTGCTTCTTGCAACAAACAAGAGGCTGAGAACAAACCCGTTGAACCTGAACAGGGTAATTCCTGCGAAGGGAAGGCGATACTTTTTATCATCTCCTCTCCATTAGCGTTTCCCTGTTCCCAAATTTTTAACTACAAACAAAAGAAAAATGAAAAAATTTTTGGGAACAATGGCATTTACATTTATCACAGTTATTGCCATTAGCCAACAGCCAACATTTATTACAGTAAAAATTGTTGATGCACAAACTAAACAACCTATACCCAATGCTACAATTTCGCTTAATAATAGGTTATTTATTGCCGATGAACATGGTATACTTTCTTGTAGAAATAATATAAAAACCAATTACGATGTGAAAGTAACCAGTATTGGCTATGAAAATTATTATAATAAAATACCTGCACCAACCACCAACGAGCAAA
>JAKAJX010000283.1 GCA_021824855.1 Bacteroidota bacterium
AATCATTGGCGCATCGCCTTTTCTTTGTGGTGCAAGAATTTCATCTAATTGATTAAAACTTCCTCTGCCATATACCACATAACTTACCATCTTAAAATTTCTAAACTGCATAACTAAATTTTTGAAGTAACAAAGATATATAAATGCACAGCCATATTTTACCAAACCGATTTCATTTTCCAGATAGTTAATTTTTCTATTTTTATTTTTCCGGTTGTGGCGTATGTTTCAATTCCTGTTTCATTTTCATCGGGGAAAACTTGAGCAGTAAATACTTTTTCTCCATCATTTACAAAAATTTCAACAATCGAATTATCAAAATATATATGCCATTTTAGTTGGCCATTTTGTAATTGAATAGGAGCAGATGCTGCATTCATTAATGCAAAGGTTTTACTGAACGAGGCATTGGTTTTTGATCGGTTAATGCACATTATTTTTTTATCTGCATCGTAATAAATATCCAATGCATGATTATTTTTTACAGCTAATTTTATTCCGCTTTTTCCTTTTGCAGCCGGATAAAAAATTAATTCGGCCTCGAAAACATTTCCTTTAAAATTTATTTTTTCTCCGTCTTTATAATCCAATTGTTGTGTTCTTAAAGTTTCCAATTGTTTAATGGGCTGCTGTATTAAAATATAATTATCCTTACTTTTTTTTAATGATAAAGATCTTGGCAGCGACATGCTACCTTTCCATGGAGTTGTTGGAATATTATTGGCATAATTCCAATTATTTATCCAGCCAATAGTAATAGGGTTTTTGTATGGCGATTGATGATAGCTTATTGCCGCATAATAATCTAATCCATCATCTTGTTTTAAAATTGTGGGCGTATTATTTTCATTGATAAAATATTGTCCATTAAACTCGCCCACAAAATATTGCATGGTACTATTTTGAGAAATAAATAAAACCCACTTTTTTTGATGAGTACCTTCTACCGGAACTTGCATTAAATCGGGGCATTCCCACACGCCACTTATATCGCCCGCAGGACCAAACTTGCTTAATGATTCCCAGCTTTTTAAATTGCTTGACTGATAAAATTCTATTTGGTGTTCGTTAGGATGAGATACACTCATTATCCAACATTTATTTTTTTCGTACCAAAAAACATTGGGATCTCTAAAATCTTTTTGATGCAAGTTTAACACCGGATTGTGTATATATTTTTGGAAGGTTTTACCCTCATCGGTACTGTACGCTATATTTTGTGTTTGCAAACTATCGGTATGGCCTGTATAAATAGCAATCATTGCATTTTTCCCAAACCCTGCCGAATTGTTGCTATCTATTATTGCCGAACCCGAAAAAATCATTACGCCATTTTCTTCTTTAATGGCCGGCTCTAAGTTTGTCCAATACAATAAATCTTTACTAACGGCATGGCCCC
Source organism: Bacteroidota bacterium (assembly GCA_021824855.1). GTDB lineage: Bacteria > Bacteroidota > Bacteroidia > Chitinophagales > Chitinophagaceae > JAKAJX01. The sequence goes on from JAKAJX010000283.1 coordinate 1,400, forward strand.
AACTCATGTGCCCCCATTGATTGTCAAAAGGATTGTACTGATAGAATAAATGATATTGCCCATTGTAATATACCAATCCATTAGGATCGTTACACCAATTATTAACTGGTGTAAAATGAAACTGCGGACGATATTTTTCGTGATACATTTTTTGTGAAAAAAGATGATTAGCCATCATCATCAAAAGTATCATTGCTATTTTTTTCATCCTTATTACAATGTATTTTAATTGCAGAAAATTATAATAAACTATTGGCTCTTGCCAAATCTTCCGGAGTATCTATTTCAATACCCATATAATTGGTAACTACCATTTTTAAGCGAATTCCATTTTCAAGATATCGCAAACATTCAATTTTTTCAGCAGCTTCTAACGGAGTTATTTCCCACTGCGTAAAATTAAGTAAGGCTTGTTTTCTAAATGCATACACTCCAATATGTTCGTAATAAATAGGCGTGGTATTTTTATCTCTTTGATAAGGAATAACACTTCTGCTGAACATAAGCGAATTCATATTTTTATCAACTGCAACTTTTACATAATTAGAATCATCAATTAATTTTTGATCTTTTAATATTTGCATTAGCGATGCTACTTGTACTGTATCATCTTCAAAAACTTGTAATAATTTTTCAAGCGATTCGCGTTGTACAAAAGGTTCATCGCCTTGTACATTTACAATAATATCAACATCCATATTGGCTGCTGCTTCTGCAATTCTATCGCTGCCACTTTCGTGTTCTTTCCTGCTCATCAAGGCTTTGCCGCCATGTTCTGTAATTTCATTAAAAATAATTTGGCTATCGGTAACTACAAAAACATCATCAAATAAACCTGTGGCAATAGTATTGTGGTAAGTGTTCAGAATAACAGTTTTATTTCCTAATAACTGCATCAACTTTGCAGGAAAACGGGTGGCTGCATAACGTGCCGGAATCATTGCAACTTTTTTCATCCAAAAATATTTGTGTAAAGATGAATTTTTTTTGATGAAAATATTTTAAAGTTTCTTGAATGGATGCGAAATTAATTCAATAAAATTTTCATCTTTTTTTTCATCATAATAATTATCCAATCCATATTTTAATTCCTTCACATCCAAACGAGCAAATGTTCCCAGCAATCTATCCCAAATAGAAAACACAGCACCATAATTACTATCGGTATACGGTTGTTTCCAATGATGATGCACTTTGTGCATGTTGGGAGAAATTAAAACATAGCTAATTATTGTATCAACCCATATCGGTAATTTAATATTGGCATGTGTAAATGCGGTTGCAACCACCACCAAAGTTTGATACATCATCACACTATACATAGGTGCACCCGAAATAAAAGTTAATAACATAAAAAATATGCCACGCAATAAACTATCGCCGGGGTGATGGCGTAAACCGGTTGTTACATCTACATTGCTATCGCTGTGATGAATGAGATGAAAACGCCACAAGAATTTATTTTTATGCATCACTAAATGCACAAGCCAACTACTGAAATCGAGCGATAAAACACCAATAGCTATTGTTGCAACTACTCCGGCTTTTGTCCAATAAATTAACCCAAAACTTTTTTGTGCACACCAATCGGAAAGTTGAACAATAAAAATAGCCAGAACGGTATGAATGATTAAATGAATGACAGTAAAAATGAAATTTACCATAGCATGGCGATACTTATTTTTTTTGTACGTCATGGGTAATAATGGAATGGCGCCTTCTATAATCCAGAAAAATAACATTCCGCCAACTAAAAAAGCCATTCGTTCCAATGGCCTGTGTTCTAATGTTTGAAAGTAGTTGATTAAATGATTGAACATAGCAATGTTGTTAGATACTGAAAATACAAAACCTCTTCGAAATGGAAGAGGTTTATACGTATGAAAATAAAATAATTTCTATTAGTTATTTAACATTAAAGGCATTACCAGCATTAATAAATCTTCTCCTTCGGCTTGTTCTGTTGGTTTAATTATTCCGGCTTTGGTTGGTGTTGATAGTTCAATTTTAATGTCTGGTGTATCTGCTGCATTTAGCATTTCAATTAAAAATTTTGCATTAAAGGCAATTTGCAAATCGGTTCCATCGTATTGACAATTCATTCTTTCATTTCCTTCAAAACTAAAATCTACATCTTGTGCTGCCAACTGCAATTCGCTTCCGTTGATAGTTAATGCAACCTGATTGGTGCTTTTGTTAGAAAACACACTTACACGGCGTAATGCATTTTGAAAATCGTTTTTATTGACAATTAATTTATACGGATTATCCTGCGGAATAACTACTTTATAATCGGGAAAACGTGCATCAATTAAACGACAAATCATTTGTACTTCACCATGACTTACAAATAAATGGTTGCTATTGTAGGCAATATTAATTTCATCTTCATTATCGGGCAAAGCATTTTTTAAAAGGTTTAGTGGCTTTTTAGGTACAATAAATGAATCGGCTTTGGTTGCTTTTGCATCGGTTCTTTTATAGCGTACTAATCTGTGTGCATCGGTTGCTACAAATTGAACTCCTTCTTTTTGTAATTCAAAGAAAACACCCGTCATAGCCGGACGCAAATCATCGTTACTTACAGCAAATAAGGTTTTATTAATGGCGGTAACCAATCCGCTACTGCTCATAGTAAACGCTGTTGTATCATCTGCTGTAGGTTCTTTTGGAAAATTGTCGGGGTTTTCGCCCATCACTTTATATTTACCATTATCACTGGTAATTTCTACAGTAAAATTTTTGTCAATTGTAAAAGTGAGTGGTTGATCGGCAATATTTTTTAAAGAATCCAATAAAATTTTAGCAGGAATACACACTTTTCCATTGGCTTTACTTTCAACATCGGTTTGAACTCGCATTACTGTTTCTAAATCGGTAGCTACAATACTCAATTTTTTATCTTCAATTTCAAATAAAAAATCTTCTAAAATGGGTAATACGGTATTGGCATTTATTACACCGCTAATTTGCTGTAAATGCTTTAATAATGATGATGATGAAACAATGAACTTCATAATTCTTTCCTTTTAATTAATAACATTACCGCTATAAACGGCAGTAGCAAACCTACTGTAAAATGTTAATATTCCATACACAATTTATTCATGTTTCTTGTTAATAACCCTAATACATACATTTTAATTATGAAGTAGTTTTGAGCTTCAACACATTATTACAATGTATCAACAAAAACTTACGCCACAACAAGCATTTCAAAAATTAAAACATTATTGTGCATATCAGGAACGAAGCCATTACGAGGTAAAAGAAAAATTATATGCTTTTGGGTTACTTAAAACAGAAGTAGAAAAAATATTATCGCAGCTAATAGAAGAAGATTATTTAAATGAAGAACGTTTTGCCATACAATTTGCCGGCGGAAAATTTAGATTAAAACAATGGGGCAGAATAAAAATAAAATTCGAGCTGCAACAAAAAAAAGTAAGTACTTATAATATTAATAAAGCTTTAAAAAGTATTGATGAAGATGCTTACTTAAAAACGCTTAAAAAATTGGCAACAACCAAATGGAATTTGCTTAAAAAAGAACAATACTTAAACCGCATGGCAAAAACCAATAATTATTTATTACAAAAGGGTTTTGAGCCCGCACTCATTAACAAAATAATTAGCGATATTAGAATTGAGAATAAATAAAGTAATTTCATTTCAACAAAAAAATATGTCGCTAACTTTTACACTAATACAAACCAATCTTTTCTGGGAAAATAAAGAAGCCAATCTTCGGTTATTGAAAGAAAAAATAAACGCCATTGAACAAAAAACCGAAATAGTGGTGTTGCCCGAAATGTTTAGCACAGGTTTTAGCATGAACCCAGAACAACTTGCTGAAACCATGAATGGCACTACAATTGAATGGATGAAAAAAATAGCTATTCAAAAAAAAATTATTTTAACCGGAAGCCTAATTATTAAAGAAAATAATTGTTTTTATAATCGCCTTGTTTGGATGTTGCCCAATGGCAATTTGGGCTATTATGATAAACGCCACTGCTTTGCTTTTGCGGGAGAACATGAAAAATATACAGCAGGAAATAAACGGTTAATTACCTCGGTTAAAGGATGGAAAATTAATGTGCAAATTTGTTACGATTTGCGTTTCCCGGTTTGGGCTCGCCAAAAAGTAACAGATGCTCCAGAATATGATGTATTGCTTTATGTAGCTAATTGGCCGGAAAAACGGAATTATGCATGGAAAAGTTTATTGGTAGCAAGAGCAATAGAAAATCAGTGTTATGTTATTGGCGTAAACCGAGTAGGGAATGATGGTAATGAAATGTATCATAGCGGCGATAGTATGGTTATAAATCCTTTAGGAGAAATATTATACCACAAAGCACGTGAAGAAGATATTTTTACAATAAAGTTGAATAAGGCTAACATAGATGAAGTGAGAAATAAATTTCCTTTTTGGAAAGATGCAGATAATTTTAAAATTTTGAATGATGCTATATGAGCAACATAAAAATATTTAGTGCCGAAAAAATTTTTACCGGAACAGAATGGCTAACAAACCATTCCATTATTGCTGAAAACGAAACCATTATTGATGTAATTGCCACTTCAACTATTGATGCAACCTCAAAACAATCATATAATTACCACCTACTTGTTCCAGCATTTATTGATATTCAAATTTATGGAGCACATAAAAAACTATTTGCTGTTTACCCCGAAGCAGATTCGCTGTTTAAATTGTATGAATATTGTAGCAAGGGTGGAGCATTACATTTTTGTCCAACCGTTGCTACAAACACCAAAGAGGTTTTTTATACATGCATTGATGCAGTAAAAGATTATTGGCAACAAGGCGGCAAAGGCTGTTTGGGCTTGCATTTGGAAGGACCGTGGATTAATAGCACAAAACGAGGTGCACACATTCAATCACTAATACATTCTCCAACAATTAACGAAGTGAAGGAATTATTAACGTACGGAAAAGATGTAATTAAAATTATAACCTTAGCACCAGAAGTTTGTAGTGATGAAATCATTGAATTTATTCAATCGAAAAATATTATAATTTCTCTGGGGCATAGTAACGCAACTTACCAACAAGCAACAAATGCTTTTACTAAAGGAATAAAAACTGCTACACATGTATACAATGCAATGAGTGCTCTGCAACATCGAGAACCCGGAATAGTTGGTGCATTATTTAATAATACAAACGTACAAGCAAGTATCATTCCTGATGGTTACCATGTAGATTATGCTGCTATAAAAATTGCCAAACAAATAATGAAAGAACGGTTATTTGTAATTACCGATGCAGTTACCGAAACAAACGAAGGCTTTTATCCGCATCATTTAGTTGGTGATAAATATGAAAGCAATGGAATTCTCAGCGGCTCTGCATTAACTATGATAAAAGCTATTAAAAATTTAATACAATATTGCGATGTTGAATTAGATGAAGCTATAAGAATGTGCAGCTTGTATCCTGCACGGGTATTGGGTTTGGACAATTTAGGAAAATTTGAAAAAGGCTATCAGGCAAGTTTTATTGCACTGAATGAGCAATTGGAAGTTGTTGCTTAGTTTTTTCTTTTATTAACTGTTTTACTTTCTCCGCTTTTAAATCAATATTATGCTTAATTGCATAAGATGTTGTTGGTATTTCTATATCGGGCATAATACCTCTGCCATCTTTGTTTCTATGATGATTTATAACCAACCGAAATAATGGAAGTGTAACCCTAAGTTTAGAATTAGGCAATTTAATTTTTACAATTTGCATAGCAGAGTTTCCATAATTACCGCCACCCGTTTCTTCTCCAATAACTGTAACATTTTTTTGTCCTTTTAAGGAAGAAACAAACATTGTAGCAGCCGAAAATGTATAGCCACCTTGTATAATATATATATTTCCATTAAAATGATACTTGCTTTTTGGCCAATAATAATGTTCTTCACTTCCAACATCGTGGTAGCGATTATCTGCAGCTTTTTTGGTAGAAAAACGTAATAATAATTTATAGAACAATGCATTACCCATACCAATATATTTTCCGTTTTTTAAACTTCTACTTTTGGCAGCAACGGTATCGGCAATTTTAAATGCTGTATCCGATAAATACTTCGTTAATAAAATATAATTATCTATTTTACCCCCACCGTTTAGTCTAAGTTCTATTACAAGATTTTGAACATTCTTTTTTTGAATCTCTTTAAAACTTCTTCTAAAAACCCTTCTTAATTTTTTGGCAGAAAAACTATTTAAACTCATCCACGCAGTATGTAAAGCTGTATCTATTTTTACAGATGGCTCTCCTAACTGATTCGTCTTTTTTATTGTATGTTTTCGAATAGTTGTTGTTTTGTTCGAATCGGTTGATTCAATTTTTTGTGGAGGATAATATGCTTTTACAAAAGTTGTTGCTTTTTTTCCTACTGAATCAATATACTCAATTTTATATAAACTATCTGTTCCAAAAACCGTTTTATACCAACCCGGAAAATTAAAACTAATAGACTGACTTTTAAAGTTGGTGGAATACCCATCGGTACTAATATT
>JAKAJX010000107.1 GCA_021824855.1 Bacteroidota bacterium
AGTATAAGCCAACATAACCAAACTAATAGCAGGAAACAATAGTGCAGGTGTATTAATGGTAATATTCATTTTTCAAAACTAAAAAATACATCTTATATCAACTTATATTTTCTTTAAATCATAGTTGAATGGGAAGCTTAATTTCAATGATATATTTCTACCCATATTATAAATACCATGTTCGCGTGGATCGGTTGGATAGGAAGTAAAATATTTTAGTCTACTTAAATGATCCCAATACGTAACATCGAAAATATTATTAGCCATTAAGTAAGCATTTACAATAGTTTTATTTTTTCTACTCATAATATTTCCACCAACACCTACATTAATTAAAGAATAGGCAGGAGTTGTAGTTTCGGTATTAAAAGCAGTATACACTCTATTTTGCGTTGCATAATATTCTAAACCTATTTTAGCAAAAGCATGTTGTATATGCAATTCATTGCAGTTAAACTCTAATTTCAATTCCGATGTTCCATGTAAAGGTGGAATAAATGGCAAATATTTTTCAGAATCGCTAACGGCTTTACCATTTACACCTTTATTAAGTGCATAGACAGTTGAAATACTATTTTCAAAATGAAGATTTTTGAAAGGATGAATATCGATACTTAATTCTCCACCATACAAATTAGCACGAGATGATTGGAATTGAAATGTTTGATAACCAGGAATTATTACAGAATCTCGCCCATTTGATGCTATTAATTTTTGATTATAAATATAATTGCTGATGGTGTTATTAAATAAGTTAAATTCTATTGCTAAAAATTTGGATGAGTAAACAAATCCAATATCTTCTTGCAAAGAAAATTCCGATTTAAAATTTGGATTACCAATTTGATAAATATTAGTTCCGGGATGCAAGCCATTAGAAGAAATTTCGGAAATATTAGGAGATCGAAAGCCTCTTGAAATATTTACTTTTATTGCAAATTGATTGGTGAAATTATATGTGGCACCAATACTTCCAGAAAAACCAGAGAACAGCTTATTAACCTGCGAAAATATTTTTTGTGCTCCAATAGTATCAATTCCAAATACAGCAGTTTCTAAATTAGTTGACAGATTTTTTTTAGTGTATAATTCATTGTTATTAAACGTTCGAAAATCGTAACGCAATCCTCCCGAAATATCTAATTTATTGAAAGTTTTCTTTGCTGTTATGAAAGGACCAATATCGAATTGATGATAGGATGGAATAATAAATTCGGTTCCGTTAGTAACAATATTGTTTTGATACATTCCATTTAAACCTAAAGTAACATTCCAATCTTTTATATCGGGTAAGCTATATTTAACATCGTATGTATAAGAATTAAGCTGTAAATACAATCCCGGAATAGTTACATAATCCGGATGATTAAATTCTCTTCGAATACTTCTTTGGTATCCTACATTTACCAATATTCTTCCACCATTATTTAAAATAAAATTATTAGAAGAAAAGATTCTATAATGCTGTACATGTTGATGTAATTTTTCTATCCGATAACTTTTCAAATCGGCATTCGAAACTATTTGGCGAGCTGTATCAATATCCGTTATTCGCCGTGTAAATTTCCATGAGCTACTATCTCTACTTCCATCGGGCACTTCTTGCAAATCATCGTACATAACAAAATCGACATGAGAATAACCCCATTTTCGATGAATGCCCAGCGAAGCATTTGCATCGGTTTCGTTAAAAGCAGTTCCAAATACTCTTCCATCAATTTTATTTTGATAATCGGCAGCTTGTTTATGAGAAAATCTTGCCAACCACTCAAGCCCATTTTTAGTAGCACTTAGCATTGCCGAAGTTCCTATCATGTTATTATTGCTTTGGTAATCGGTAATGATATTGCCAATTGCTTTTCCTTCGGGGGCAGGTTGCGTAGGAATTAAATTAACTACACCGGCCAAAGCATCGGAACCATAACTTAAGCTGGCCGGACCTTTAATTACTTCTACACGGTTTATCGCATACTGATCTACCTCTACCCCATGTTCATCGCCCCATTGTTGCCCTTCCTGCCTAATTCCATCATATAAAGTTAAAATACGGTTATACCCTAATCCTCTAATAAAAGGTTTAGAAATGTTGGGGCCGGTAGTTACTGCACGCACTCCGGGTATTTTAGCAATTGCATCAATAGCATTGGTACTTAAATTAGTAACTAAATAATCATGATTTACCGAAACAATGGGCACAGGATTTCTTTTTATTTGAGTAGCTTTTGTAGTTCCTGTTACTACTACTTCGCTAATTTCGGTGGCACTTTCTTCTAATACAAAGTTTTCGGTAACGGTTCCTTTAAACAATAAAATATTTTTGGTGATTGTTTTGTATCCTTCATATTTTATTTCTATTAAAAATTTTCCTACAGGCAAATTAGTAAGCTCGTATTCGCCATTGGTATTGGTAATGGTTACTAACTTAATATCGGGTATAATAATACTAGCCCCTTGCAAGGGTAAATTAGTTTTTGCATCAGTAATTTTTCCCTTTAAAATAGATTTATCGTTATTATAATTTGTAAAAGCAAATGCCTTGTTATACGAAGAAAAAAATATTTGGCATGCGATATAAATGAGTAAAAATTTGGGCATTATATAATTAAATGTTTAGCGTAAAAATTAAGATTAAGTAATTTGAATTTATTTTCTGCAATAAAAAAATGATTCGAATAAAATGTAGCTGCAAAAATTATTCCAGCAATAGTTAATCATTCAATTTTTATGAAATGGAAGATAAATGCAGCATTTCGAATGTATTTATGTCTTATATTTAGGGAGTAAAAATACTCCTGAATGACTGAACAGGTAATAATTGCCGGATGTTTACATAACGATCCAACGTCGCAGAGAGAGCTATATAGCAGATATAGCCCTAAAATGTTAGTAGTATGTTATCGTTTTGCTCAATGCAGAGAAGATGCTGAAGATATGTTACAAGAAGGTTTTATTAAGGTATTTTCTCAGATACATACTTTTCAAAACAAAGGGGCATTTGAAGGATGGATCAGAAAAATTATTGTTCATACCTGCATTAATTTTTTGAAGAAAAATAAAAAATTTAATGACAGCATTGACCTTGCTTATGCGGTAAACTTACAAGTAAAAGAGGAAAGTGTTGTTTCGATAATGCAAGGAAAACAAGTAATTGAATGTATTAGATTATTACCAATTGGTTACCGAACTGTACTTAACCTATACGCTATTGAAGGATACAGCCATCGTGAAATTGGATTAATGCTTGACATTGAGGAAAGCACAAGCCGCAGCCAATATACAAGGGCTAAAGCAATGCTTGAAGCTATTTTAATTAAAAAGCAAATCATTGAAAGGCCAAAAGAAAATTTCAAATGGTTGGCAACTTTTCCTAAATAGGTTGCTTGTGTGATTATGGAATATAATTTTAACAACGACGAATTTAAACAACTTCTCAAGGATGAGGTAGAAGATCAAACGATGTATCCATCAGAACACGTTTGGGAAAACATTCGTGTTGAGTTACATGGACAACCCGCTTGGCCGGCACTTACCTTAAGTGCTGTATTAATTATATTTACGCTAATTATTTTTACAGTATATAATTATCCTCCTAAAACTATTGCACTAAAATCAAACACAATAGTTAAAAAATCTACTCAAACAATCATTGATAATAACGAAATCAGTTCATCAAACAATAAAGAAAATATTTTAATATCAAAAAATATTGATGAGCATATTAATCCGGCTTATTTAACACAAAAAACCTTCGATATTATTCATCAAAATAGCATCGAAAACGAACCCGTTGTTACACCAACCAATCAAATTATTTTTTCGAAAAAATTGAATGATGTTTCTCCCATTAAAACTTCTTTAAAATTAACCGAGCTTACATCTATTCCAGAAAAAATCACTCAGCATGTTACGTCATACAATATTGATTTAAAAGAAAATAAAGTTACTGCCGATACAGTAAACCAATCATACGCAAATTCTACTGATGCCGGAAAAAGTAAATACGCACATTTATTACATTCTACATTAAACAATTCATCAGAATCCGATCCAAATATTGATGCTTATTTAAACGACTTTGCATACAAACCTATTGCAAAAGCAAAAAGAAAAAACAGATTTGAATTTCAAGTATATGCTACTCCATCTGTAAGTTATCGCAACTTAAGTGATGATAAAACAAGAGTTTGGTATCAGCCTTATACTACTGCTAATAATTTAGTTCAAAATCTTTCTAGTAACATCAATAATATTGTAAAACATACTCCTGCATTGGGATTTGAATTAGGACTTGGAGTTTGGTATAAACTTACTTCAACATTAAAAATTAGAACAGGTTTACAATTTAATATTCGTCAATATTATATAGATGCCTATCAATCCTTGGGAGTTGCAACAATTGCTATAGTGCAGAATTACAGATTAGATTCGGTTAAATATTTCTCTATGTTTAGCAATAGCTCTAATAATAGTTCATTATCTACAAAAATTGATAATAAATTATACCAAGTATCTATTCCTATTGGCATACAATGGGATTTTATTAATGGTAAAAAATTGGGATTAAGTATGGGAGCTTCTATTCAACCAACCTTTACTTTAAATAAAAATGTATATGTAATCTCTACCGATTATAAGAACTACACGAATGGTGCTCCATTTTTCCGTAAATGGAATTTAAATACAAGTGCAGAATTAGATGTTACCTATAAAGTAGGAAATGTAAAATGGTATTTTGGTCCACAAATTCGCTATCAACATTTTCCAACATACAACGATGTTTATCCTATCAAAGAATATCGTTTAGATTATGGATTAAAATTAGGATTTACTACTCCTCTTTTTAAATAGTTTTCTTCTTAAATAACTTACAAGAACTATTTATCACAATCAATAAAAATATATTGAGAGTTAAATAATATTTTTGAAACCGGTATAACGTTTTAAAGTACCTACTTTTAAAAAACTAAACATACAACACTAACAGCAATTGGATATTTTGCAATAAGTAGTTTTAATTATGACAATTGAAAAGTTTCAACATATTGCCCATACTATTCCCCATCATCCGGGTATCTATAAATATTTTAATAAGAATAACGAATTAATTTATGTAGGCAAAGCAAAAAATTTAAAAAAAAGAATAAGCTCTTATTTTACAAAAACATTTACAACTTATAAAACCCACGAATTAGTTCAAAGAATTCATTCCATAGAATTTACAATCGTTGACTCGGAACAAGATGCATTTTTATTAGAAAATTCATTGATTAAACAATTTCAACCAAAATATAATATCAATTTAAAAGACGATAAAACATATCCATTTGTAGTAATAAAAAAAGAACCATTTCCAAGAATTTTTCTTACCAGAAAAAAAATAAATGATGGCTCGGAATACCTTGGCCCATTTGCTTCCGTAGGAAATATCAGAGAATTACTCACCTTTGTTAAACAATATATTCCACTAAGAACCTGCAAACTCAATCTATCAGACTATAACATTCAGAGAAATAAATTTAAAGTTTGCTTAGAGTATCATTTAGGCAATTGTAAGGGACCATGCGAATCTTTACAAACAGCAGAAGAATATGCAGAAGGCATACAACAAGTAAAAAATATTTTAAAAGGAAATATAGCTGAGGTAATTGATCATTTACAAAAACAAATGCTATTATTTTCAACTGCACTGCAATTCGAAAAAGCCGAATTAATAAAAAGAAAAATAGAAAATCTCAGAAATTATCAGGCCAAATCTGTTATTGTAAATACGCATTTAAAAAATGTTGATGTTTTTTCTATTTGTAAAGATGGTTCATTTGCTTATGTAAATTATTTAATGGTTCAAAATGGAACTATTATTCAAACACATACTGTTCAATTAGAAACTCAATTAGATGAATCGGAAGAAGAAGTATTAAGTTTTGCTATTTCGCAGTTGAGAAACAATTTTAATAGTCTCTCCAAAGAAATTGTTGTTCCTTTTAAAATCAATTACCCACAAAAAGATATTGAAGTTACTATTCCTAAAAGTGGCGATAAAAAAAAGCTGTTATCGCTATCTGAAAAAAATGTAAACTATTTTCAGATAGAACTTAAAAAGAGAAAAACTTTGCATTTAGATGCAAGTACAGAAATAGAAAGAAATAATGTTTTGCATGAAATAAAAAGCAGTTTACACCTTTCACAATTACCAACTCATATAGAATGTTTCGATAATTCAAATTTTCAAGGTTCTTATCCGGTATCGGCAATGGTATGCTTTAAAAATGGATTGCCAAGTAAACAAGATTATAGGCACTTTAATGTTAAAACGGTACAAGGAATAAATGATTTTGCCACCATGAAAGAAGTTGTTTATCGCAGATATAAAAGATTGCTACATGAAAAAAAAGAATTACCTCAATTAATAATTATTGACGGTGGCAAAGGTCAATTAAATGCCGCTATGGAAAGTATTAAAGCCTTGCAATTAGCCAATAAAATAACTGTAATTGGATTAGCAAAAAATGAAGAAGAAATTTTTTTTCCTGACGATACTGAATCAATACAACTTGATTGGAATAGCAATGGTTTAAAGTTGATTAGAAGAATTAGAGATGAAGTACACCGATTTGGAATTACATTTCACAGAAGTAAAAGATCGAAGGGAACGTTTAAAAACGAATTGGAAAATATTACAGGTATTGGAACAGCAACTTCCACTATTTTATTACAAAAATTTAAATCGCTAAGTAATATTAAGATGCAGAAATTAGAGGATATAGCAACTGTTATTGGAACAAAAAAAGCTGCATTACTTTGGGAATATTTCAATAAAGCATAAAAAAAGGGCCAGGATAAATATCCAGCCCCGTTTTTAAAATCCAATATCCTATGAAAAACCATTACGAATGTAGATAATAGTTTACAATAAACCAATAGATGTTATTAATTTTTTAATAAAAAATTAATGGAAGCTTAATACAAGCTTCCATTACACATTTTTAGTAAACAACATTAAACATTAATACTGCCATAAATCTTGTTCATAATTAAATATTTTTTCTTTAATCTTTTCGCCTTCTAATAACTGAAAAATGGGGTCTTTATCTTTAAAGTATTCTTTTAAAGTTAAATTTCTATAATTATTAAGGGTACTTTTTACAATATAGCTCGAGTACATATGTGCTTGAAACAAATCGTCCCAACTCATATTAGCTGCAAAATTTTTGGCATTATATACTCTGTATTTTGCTAAAATAGGTCTAAGATCAGGATAGTAAATCCAAAAGCGAGGATAGGCTTCATTTCCAACAGCTTCTACAATTCTACCTTTAATTAAAGTAGGTGTCATTGGGGCAATACCAATAATTCTTCTAACCAATGTTGAAGATTCTTTATCGAATATAACATCTTCTTTAACCATAAATTTATACACCGAATCTACCGGGAACTCAATACGCCTAATTTGATATTTTGTAATTTTATCAGGATTTTGAAGATCGCCTCTAAAAGGCAATGTATCATATCCACCGGCATATTCACTCAAGAATTTCTCTTTCGAAATTGGCTCCGTAAAACGCTCATCTTTAAAGGCAGTAATTCCTCCTTCTGTTACAGCTCTATAAAGAATAGCAAAAAAAAGCTGACTACCATTATCTTCTACACGAGGGTTTCTAAAAGGCAAGTTGAGTTTTTCACGAGTATCAATTACACTCCAAACTCTTTGTTTAAAAATAGCATCATCTTCTCTAATATTATCGTAAGCCAATGGTGTTTGATCTTTAATATAGCTTTCATCCACTCCATTATCATTGCGTAATGATGGCTTTACAGAATCTGTTAACGGATTTCCGCTACTGGGCTCTACTGCATATTCATAAGGAATAGATTGTTGTGCTTTTTTAATAACAGTATCTTGCTTTGTAAGATTTTGGGT
>JAKAJX010000146.1 GCA_021824855.1 Bacteroidota bacterium
CTCATTGGTTCAGTAACTTTTATTCTTGGATTAAAAATGTTATCAAATCCTGCAACAGCTCGTAAAGGAAACTTAATTGCAGCAGGCGGTATGGGCATTGCTATTTTCGGAACTATTTTTTTGTATCAAACAGATAATGGAAAAGGCTTGCATAATTATGTGTGGATTTTTTCGGGATTAATTATTGGCTCTATTATTGGCACATTGGCTGCAAAAAAAGTAAAAATGACTTCCATGCCCGAAATGGTAAGTTTATTTAATGGAATGGGTGGTGCCTGTGCTGCTTTAATTTCTGCTGTAGAGTTCGATCATGTATATCGGGAGTTTAGGTTAGATACTAACAGCTTTGCCGATTCTGTTCCTTTTGTACACTATTTTACCATAAGTGCCGGAGCAATCATTGGCGGTATTTCTTTTGCCGGAAGTATTATTGCATGGGGTAAATTAAATGGTAGAATTAAAGATTTTTCATTTAACGGTCAGCATATTTTAAATCTATTGGTTTTTGGTTTTGTATTAAGTATAGCCGGATTTACTTATTGGAGTCATGCATCAATTACCAATATTTGGTTTTTAATTACGCTTTTATCGGCTTTTGTTTATGGGGTATTATTTGTATTGCCCATTGGTGGTGCAGATATGCCTGTGGTAATTTCTTTATTAAACTCTTTTACAGGTATTGCCGCTGCATTTGGCGGATTTTTATACAACAACAAAGTAATGCTTACCGGTGGTATTTTAGTGGGTGCTGCCGGTACATTATTAACCATGTTAATGTGTAAAGCAATGAATAGAAGTTTAATGAATGTATTAATTGGCTCGTTTGGAACTAAAAATGCAAAAGCAACAGTTGGTAAACAACAGGGCAATTACAAAGAAATTACCATTAACGATACCGCAACTTGTATGGCTTATGCCAATAAAGTAATGATTGTACCCGGTTATGGCTTAGCAGTTGCACAAGCACAACATGTATGCCATGAGTTGGAAAAAATATTGGATGAAAAAGGGGTACAAGTTAGTTATGCTATCCATCCGGTAGCCGGACGTATGCCGGGCCACATGAATGTGTTATTAGCCGAAGCCGATGTTAGTTATGATAAATTATTAGAAATGGAACAGGCCAATGACGAATTTAAAACAACCGATGTGGTATTGATATTGGGAGCAAATGATGTTGTAAATCCTGCTGCCAAAAGCGATGCAGCATCGCCAATATATGGAATGCCTATATTAGAAGTTGAATTGGCAAAATCTGTAATTGTAAATAAGCGTAGCATGAAACCCGGTTATGCAGGTATTGAAAACGATTTATTTTTTCAACCTAAAACTTCTATGTTGTTTGGCGATGCCAAGAAAGTATTACAACAATTGGTTAGCGAAATAAAAAACCTGTAATTGATAATTAGACAGGTTTCGGTTTAGTTTTTTAATACTTAATTATTTACTTTCCAGCCATTGATTTCTTCCAAAACCTTTTGTAACGTGCTTTTCGCTATGATAGGAAGATCGTACCAGTGGTCCGCTTTCAACATAATCAAATCCTAATTGATAGCCTATTTCTTTTAATTCTGCAAATTCATCTGGATGAACAAAACGCAATACCGGCAAATGTTTAGGAGTTGGTTGTAAATATTGTCCCAGTGTTAAAACATCGCAGCCTACATTTACCAAATCTTTCATGCTGTCAATAACTTCTTCTTTTGTTTCTCCAATGCCTAACATAATTCCGGTTTTTGTACGCATTCCGCCTTCTTTTAAAGTTTTTAAAACTTCCAAACTTCTTCTATATTTTGCCTGAATACGTACTTGCTTGGTTAATCGCTCCACTGTTTCCATATTATGACTTACCACTTCGGGGGCTGCATCAATTATGCGTTGTATTTGTTCTTTTATTCCTCTAAAATCGGGAATTAATGTTTCTAAAGTAGTTGTTGGATTTAATATTTTAACAGCTTTAATAGTATTGTACCAAATAATTGAACCACCATCTTTTAATTCATCTCTATCTACGCTGGTAATAACAGCATGTTTTACTTTCATTAAATGAATGGCTTCGGCAACGCGTTGAGGTTCATCCCAATCTACAGGCTCCGGTCGGCCGGTTGCCACTGCACAAAACCCGCAACTACGGGTACAAATATTCCCTAAAATCATAAATGTTGCAGTTCCTTCACCCCAACATTCGCCCATATTAGGGCAATTACCGCTTTCGCAAATAGTATGTAAATTATTTTTATCAACCAAACCTCTAACGTGTTTGTAACTTTCTCCAATAGGTAATTTTACACGCAACCAATTTGGTTTTCTCAGCTTATTTTCTTGACTAATGATAGGTAGTTCTTGCACACTTTAAATTTTAAATTGCTACAATTTTTACTTCGGTTGAAATGAGTAACCAACAGAAGTGAATGATTTATGAAAGCTCATTAAGCTATTGATGCAAAAATAGCTCACTTTCGTTTACCAAATTCAATTCCAATATGTGCATCGAAAAAGGCACGTTGCGGATTTCCCATCACCATCATGGGCATTTTATCGGAATAATATTCAAAGTTTATTCCTACTTCAATGGCAGAAATGGTTTCGTTATATCTTCCATAATCAAATCGTAAGGCAGTTTTTATATGAGCACCCGGAACAAATTTCATTTCTCCGAAACCTTTTCCAAATGGCGATGCTCCAACAATCAATGCGGGATTTAAAAAGATAGAATCGTTATTGGCATATTTAATATCTTGGTATTGGCCGGAATTGGGGTCTTGAATTTGAATATAATAAGGCTTAAGCATACCAAGAGATAAACCTCCACCATAAATAAACGATACTGCAACGCCATTTTTATTTCCTTTTCCGCCAATTAATATTTGATTGCCTAAACCAAATTTGAAGTAATAAAAATTGTTTTGTTTCCCAAAAACAAAGGGGTTTCCAAAAGATAAGCCCGGATAAATATTAGAGGAGCTGGAAAGTTTTTCTTCTTTTCTATCTTTTCTTTCACCTAATTCCAGCCACCAAATATTGGTTTTAGTAATTGTTTTATACTTGCCATGCTCGTAATTCACTTTCCATCCATCGGTATTTAAATTAAAACCAAATAAACTTTGTTTATGATAAATTAAAGCACCTTCTTCTTCTTGTTTAATTAACTGATTTATTTTTTCTCTTCTTTGGTTAATTCTTTCTTTTCTCGATAATTTTTGTTCTGTTTGGGCATTGGCTAAATAAGAAATTGAAACAAATCCTATTACTAATACTATTAATTTCTTCACTTGATTTAATTTAGTGATTGTAAATTTAGAAAAATTTTTGTACGCCATGACATCAACCATTGTTTATAAAGGTGATTTAAGAACAGAATTAACACATTTGCAAAGTGGGCAAGTGGTAGAAACCGATGCCCCAACTGATAACCAAGGTAAGGGTGAACGTTTTTCTCCTACCGATTTATTGGCAACCTCGTATGGAAGTTGTATGATTACAACTATGGCTATACGTGCTGCCAATATGCATTTAAATTTTGAAGGAACTAAAATTGAGATTACTAAAATTATGAGTTCTGATGCTCCAAGAAGGGTGGCCGCCATTAAATGTGAATTATTTTTTACAAATCAGTTTAAAGCCACTACTGAAGAAAAAGAACAATTGATAAGAATTGCAAGAAGTTGCCCGGTTGAAAAAAGTTTGCATCCCGACATACAATTAGATGTTACATTTCATTGGTAGGTTGTAATAATTTATTACCCACTGTGCAATTGAGGCATTTTTTATTACTGCAATAATGTTGGTATAATTGTAGCAGTGCTTGCGATTCTAAAGCACTGTTGCATGTTATAGAATTTGATTTCCATTCGTTGATAATTGCATTGTTTTCTGCTTTTAATTCGGAAAGCCATTGTAACGATTTTGTTTTATAGTAGTCGTTATTGGTATAAATTCCGTAAGTAAATACTATGGGAACCACTGTATTTATAATAATGTTGTTAATCATATCTTCTCCTATCTTTTTTTGTTGGTAAGCCGAAGTTTCGTTTATTATAAAATGCGTGCTCCAATAAGTATTAGCTGTAACTTGAAATATTTGTTGAATATTTTTAAGTGTATCTGCTTCTTTTATGGTGGAAAAAATATGAGAAGATTGATGTATAAGCATTGCCAATTGTGCTAAACGAATGGTTGGAAAATTGGCAGGTCTCATTCTTAAAAAATAAGGTTGTTGATGTAGCTTCGATAAGGTATATTTTTTAGCAAGAAACGTATATTCTTTTGCTAATTGCTGAGGGTAAGTTTCGGTAAAAGGCTCGTTTAGTAAATTGGCTTGCCCTAATAATAATGCCTCTAATTGCTGTATTTGATTTTTATGTTTTGCTAACGTGTTAATAGAAATTGATTTGGCAATTTGTTCAAAAAAATCTCCATTTACTTTGGTGCCAAAATTTCGTGCAATCATCCACCAAAAAACTTCTTCCCAATGCTGATTACTTTCGGTTAAGTAGTGTAATATTTTCTCAGATTTTTGTTGTAATCGTTCAATAGCCAATCGTTCTTTCCAATTCATCCAAACTAATTCGTGTATAATGGGTAAACTTTTTTTGCATTTAATTACCGTGATGTTGTTCATTAACTGCTCGTACTTATAAAGCAAAATCTTAGTTACTTTATCTTCTATAACTAAAATGGGTATGGAGGTTTGAGTAGTTTTGTGATGGGTATCATTTATCCAAACAACATGTAAAATAATATTCGAAAAATTAGTATCGGTGCTATGTTGATGTTTTTCCCAATCGGAAGCATGAATATGCAACTCAATATTACCGGCTAAGAGTATATCATTTATTTTAATGCGGGCATCTAAAAAATCGGGACCTTGATTGTAATTTATTTTTCCGGGATGAATAATTTGTAGGTTTTCTTCATTGGCTGTTTGAAGATGAAGAATAGTAAAGTATTGATACTGCCAAATAAATTGTAGCAATTTTTCCGTCATAGTATTTGTTTAACCATGAGGGAGATATGTGGTATGAAAATAAGGAAATAATTATAATGAATGAAGAGCTTGAATAACTCTGCTCACGGGCAAGCCCATAACATTATAAAAATCGCCATTAATTTTTTTAATGCCTACCACGCCAATCCATTCCTGAATGGCGTATGCACCGGCTTTATCGTAAGGTTCATAAGTATCTACATAAAATTCAATTTGCTCTTGCGAAAGCGGATGAAATTCTACATCGGTTATATCGTAAAATGAAATTTCTTTCGCATCGTATAATATTACAACGCCGGTAATTACCTGATGATGATTGCCGGCCAACTGGGTTAAAATGTGTATAGCATCGGCTCTGTCTTTTGGTTTGCCAATTATTGTATTTTCAAAAACAACAATTGTATCGGCGGCTAAAATTGGTTTATGATTATAGTTGCCATGAAAAGATGTTTGCACTTTTTGTTGCACTGCTACTGCTTTTTCTTTAGCAATAAAAACCGGTACATCATTTACAGGCAATCCTTCAGGATAAGTTTCATCGGTACCTTTAGTTATTACTTCAAATTGTATTTCGGCCCATTCTAATAATGTTTTTCTTCTAGCCGATTGTGATGCCAAAATAATATCTTTTCCAATCATATTTTTAGGAATAAATTTTAAGAAATAGCATAGAAATAATACCTGCAAGCATTACCCATTTTATCCAATTACTTAGTTGATGAAAGCTTTGTTGCGTTTGAGTTGTAAATAATTTTTTAAATAAAATTATCAGTGGTAATACAATCAATAACATGCTGTAAATAGCACTAATCCACCAGCCAAATTGCAATACATAAAACTGTAAAATAGCAATACAGGCAATTAACACTATTAGCCATACGGCAATGAATACTTTGCTAACATTAATGCCCCAAACAATGGGCATTGTTTTACAGCCATATTTTCTATCTCCATCAATATCTTCCATATCTTTTATCACTTCTCTAATTAATGATATTATAAAAGCAAATCCGGCATATATGATGGTTAGTTTAAAAAATCTGGCATATAATAGTTGCATGTTATTTGAAGGTGCTATTGTAAAATTAATTTTAGAAAGGAAAACGATTCCTATTACCCAAGCAGTTAAAATAGATATGATGATATTACCAATAAGCAATTTCTTTTTTAATGTGGTAGAATAAAAGATGAGTAATACAATGCTTACAAAGTTGGCAATTACTAAATGAAAGTAAGTGTGTATGGGTAAAGCAATAATGGTAATTATTAATCCCGATAGGCTTAACAGCAGGTGCCAAAAAATAACCCATCTTCTGCCAATAATTGTATTTACAACAACTTTTCGAGGCTTGTTAATTTGATCGATATTTAAATCGAAATAGTCGTTTATAATATAGCCTGCTGCTGCAATTAAAATAGACGCTGCTACAATTAGCCAAAATTGCGATTGTTCGTTCGGATATCTGTTAAGAGGTGAAAATACACGGTAATAAATGCAATATTCGAATAAAACTTGTGTAAGAAGAATAAAAACAAGATTCGGCCATCGAATTAATTTTAAAAATGCAATTATTATTTTCAATTGAACAAATATTTAAATGCAAATTAAGTTAAGTAGCTAATTTGTATTTGTTATTTTTTCTGATTATCGCGCCATTCATACACCCAACTACTTTGTATCATTTCTAAATGCCCTTCGTTGCTATCTTCTTTTTTACCTACAAAATTGGGAATTTCTACAACCCATTCTAATAAATCGGTAAATCGTATTCTATAAATTTTCGATTCAGAAAAATCATCGCCAAAACGTTCGTATAGCTTTAAAGCAATATCTTCATAATCGTTCCAATGAATGGGTGGCTCAAATTGGCTCATAATAAAAAAGTATTTCTGGTTTAAATTATTCTCCTAAAAATTGCGATTGATCGGGTAGTGTAATTTCAATTTCGCCATTGCCTTCTAATAAAACACATTGGCAGCCCAACCTTGAATTTAATTTCGGACTAATGGCTCTATCAATAAAATCTTCTTCTTTATCGCTTAACTCTTCAATAAAATCCGTGCCGGAGTTAATGTATAAATGACAGGTACTACAAGCACAAACGCCACCACAGTTATGATGTAAGTTAATGTTGTTATCTAATAATATTTCTAATAAACTATCTCCCGATTTAATTTCAGTTAAGGTTATCGGTTGTAATTCTTTCTCTTCAAAGTTTACTTTTATTGTGTACATACCTACTATATTTCGTTGCAAAAGTATTTTAAATACGCATACTTATATATATTGAGTAGCATCGAAAAAGGGAAAACTTTGATATAGTAAAAAACTATATACAGCAATTTTGTGTACTTCGAAAACAATTTTATATATATTGTGCAGGAATTTTAATGGTTTAGTGCAGCATTTTTTATTTAAAAGAGTCAATATATAATTACAGTTAATTTTTAATAAACGATTTCGGTTGCTTGCTCATAATATCCCTGTCTGGTTATTTCCGACGGGGATTTTTTAATAAAATCACCTCCTATATTGTAAGGTCATACATTTGTTATTTTAATAGCTAATACCATCTTGCTTTTTATTATCATTCAATTTTTGGGGGAGAAAGTATGAATTCGGGAAAAATAATGCAAAATATAATTCTAAAGTATCATCAGCTAAGTATCAATACCATGGCTTTTTTTTCTGATAAAAAAGCGGCAAAAAAGGCCTTTAAGTTATTTTGTACACCATATATCAATAATAAAATTATTGCTAAGCCTACTTTTTTTTATGAGGCAGAGCAAGTAGCAATAGAAATGTATGGTAAAGAAATGGTTGGTTGGAAATGGAAATCTAAAAAAGAAAATGCCAAAACTGTTTTAATACTTCACGGGTTTAATAGTTGCAGTTTTAAGTTTGAAGCGTATATAAA
>JAKAJX010000259.1 GCA_021824855.1 Bacteroidota bacterium
TGTTTTGCAACAGGATCGGCAATATCAATATAAGGCCCATCGGTAACAGAAATACCATTAGGGGTAAATAAATTATTAATATCGGAAGCATTAAACGATACTGCAAAATTGCTTAATGTGCCTCCATTGTTTTGAAATGATAAAACATATCTTGGCTGCGTGTAATAACCTGTAATTGCAGATACAGTTAAAGGATCAACCGGCAATAATGTTTGAGTTTGACCGGTAAATGATAAGCCAGATGGTGTTCCTGTTCCGCCTTGATTATTCCATCTTGTAAAATTCCATGTATAATTTCCGGCCAATGGATTTCCAATCATGTGAAAATAAGCTGTTGCAAAATTACCACTGATGGGTATGCCGGATGCATCTTTTAAAGTAATTGCCAACATATAATTTTGGCTTGGATCAACTTTGTTAGGATAAACCGTTAAATACAAAGTATCTAAATTATAACCGGGTTTTATTGTTGCCGTTTTGGTAGCAAAAGAGTAACAACTATCGGGCAATGTATTGAATTGAATAGTATTTGCTGCATTGTATGCGGTACGTGCGGCATCATCAATAGCCAATGTTGTTGTAATAGTTTTTGTTACCGGCAAAGAGGCTATGTTGGTTATAACAGGTATAACAATGGGTGCAGTTTGCCCGGCTGTAATTACTGCATCATTACCAAAATTTTCTAATCCATGATATGGTAATTCTGCAATAGCGGTTACTGACTTAAGACCACTATCAGAATTAATGGTGGTATCTTTTAAGCAACCGCTAAAAAGCACGGTAGCGAATAAAAGTATAACTAAAATATTTTTCATATTAATATGATTTAATGTTGTTGTAATTATGGCATCCAAAAAATCTTAGAGCTTAATGCATCAATTGTTCCTTGAGCATTTACGTTAGCAGTATTATAATTATATTCAGAAGTTGGATATAGTAAACGATAAGGTATATGTGTTGCCGTAGTACCCGGATAGGTAGAAATAGGCAAATCGGAAGGTATTCCTAATCGTCTCCAATCGCTCCAAGATTCTAATGGATCATAGGTATTTAATGCAGCCCATTTTTGAGTAATAATTGTTTTAATGGGATTAACCGAATTGGTAAAATTAACAACATCTCCGCTCTGGGCAGTATAAGTAGCTGCTGCTGCTGTATATCCGGCAACACCTAATAATCTGAATGATTCTGCAACAGCGGATTGATATAATGCATTAGCACTACCTGATAAGAAGCCTCTTTGCACTGCCTCTGCTTGCAAGAATAGACTTTCAGTGGATGATAATATAACCGCACCTTGACTAAAAGATTTTAATAATCCTACAGTTTGAGGAGCTCCGGTAGTGTTACCGCCAATTGCTGAAATATCGGTGTTGTGCTCTAATTTGGTACTTCCAAAAGCACGTCCTTTCACTGCACCCGAACTATTCAAAGCATAAACTAATGAAAGTCTAGGATCGTTCGTATTGGTATAAAAATTAACTGCATAACTATTCGCTCTAAAATAAGATGAAAGACCTTGTAAAGCACCGGTAGGGTTCCATCCTAAATCTTGCCATAAAGGATTTTGCTGATTGGTAGCTCCATTATTATATCCCGGATTAATCATTGCATCTGCATTGGCTCCAATAAAATCGGCTGTTGTTAACCCAGCTAATTTTGAAGTAATGTAAGCACTACTACCCGACATTTGTGTTTGTCGCAATAAAATTTTCAATTTTAAAGTATTGGCCAAACTAATCCATTGAGGCATATTTCCACCAAACATGATATCATAATTACCCGGATTATCGGCTGAAGCAGAAGCAGATTTAATTAAAGCCACAGCAGAATCGAGCTGATTAACCAAACTAGTATAAACAGTTTTAGCATCATCATAAACCGGCGTAGCTATTGTACCACCGGCTGCTGCCTGAGTATAAGGAATATTGTTATAAATATCTACCAATCGCTGAAACAATAAAGATTTGGTTATTTTGGCAATGGCAATATAATTGGCACCTTTTGCTGAAGAACCAGCATAATACCCTTCAATACTTTTTAAGTTTTGAATAGTAGGATACGTATTATGCCATATAGAAGCACCAAAATCGGTAGTTATGGTATACTGCACTAATGAGGCATTAGGAATATAATCGCCACTTACTGCCCAATATCCCATGTACATATTAAACAAATCGTTGCCACTAATTGAACCACCACCCGGATTACCGGAAACTAATGTACCGGTAGAAGCTAATGATGATGATAAAACATATTGAGGAGCAACAGTTGATGGAACATTTGGATTAGTATCATTAATATCGAAAGTACCTTTCTTACAACCTACTGCTGTTAATAGCAATAAGGCCGATGCTGATTGAAAGATATAAGATTTAATTATTTTATACATAGTAACAAATTTTAAAGTTGAATTTAGAAAGTAACGGATAGTGTTGCACTGAATAATCTGGTTGGTGGTGCCTGATTGGTAGATGTTCTACCTGCATCATTACCTGTTCCATCACTAAATTCAGGATCTGTCCACAAATTAGATTTTGGTCTAATCATTAATAAATTTCTTCCAGATAATGTAAATATTGCACGTTGAACAATTTTAGTAGCGGCAAACACTTTTCTAGGAATTTCGTAAGCAATGGCTACTTCTCTCAACTTCCAAGCAGCAGCGCTGGTAATATAGTTTGAACCTACACTACGGTATAATCCGGGCCAAAAATTAAAGTTAGCATCATCCACCATAATATTGCTATTGGCAACATATTGTCCTTTTGCTGCATCAAAGTAAGAAGAGTTGGGGAATACAAAACGTTGACGGTTGGTAGATGCTGTGGTTGCACTGATACCTGTAAAATCCATATACTGACCAATGGAGTTAAATATTTTATATCCACCACGATAATCCATTGTAACAGTAAATGTAAATTGCTTCCATGTAAAGTTAGAAGTTAGCCCTAAAATGTCTTTTGGAGTAGCTTGTCCAAATACTTTTAAATTAGGATCTACTTTTGGATTACCTGTAATTCTATCCACTACTACTCTGCCTTGAGGGTCTCTTACCCAATCACGTGTTTCAATAACCGGAAAAGCATATCCAACTACTGCATAGGCATTGGCATTACTTCCATCAACAATTGAATTAGCAATACCCAATTGTTTTACATTACCATTAATTGAAACTACTTTACTTTCATTATAAGTATAGTTTACATTTAAGTTCCAAGAAACATTTTTAGTTTTTAAAACATTGCCTGATAATTCTAATTCTAACCCTTTATTTTGCGTATGAGCTGCATTTAACAACGCATTATAAAAACCGGAAGAAGATGCTGTATTGGCTTTTACAATACCATCAGTTAATTCAGATTGATAAGCTGCCATTGTTAAATAAAATCTGTTCATAAAACCCAATTCAATACCTACTTCAGTTTCATTTACTTTTTCGGGTTTTAAATTAGGATTGGCAACAGTTGTACTTAACGAGTAACCACCTAAACTTCCATAAGGAAATCCGGGAGAAACATTATAGGTAGGATTAATTACATAAGCACCATAACCTATATAAGGAGATCCACCACCCAATGCAGAGGCATTACCTGTTACAGAATAGGCTGCTCTAATTTTTGCAAAAGTTAATCCTTTATTACTTACAATAGAAGGGAACAAATCACTTAATATTAAAGAACCATCTACATCGTAATAAGGAATAAACCGATTAGATTTAGATAATCTGGAATCAACATCACCTCTGTAAGAACCATGTATAAATGCTAAGTTTTTATAGCCTACAGTTGCATCTCCAAATAATCCAAACTTTCTAGCTTCTCGCACATAGTTATCATAAAGACCTCCATTGCTGATATTTGGCAAACCCGATACATTTTTTACATTATACACCGGTACAACTAATTGAGGAGCATTTACATAAACTCCGGATAATTTATTGCCAATATAAGTTGTACCAATAGAAGCATTTAAATTAAAATCTTTGCTTATGTTTTTATTAAAGTTGGCAACAAAATCTGAGGTAAGTAAGAAATTAGAATACACTGAATTGGTGTATGATGCTGACTGATTACCTTGAGAGGCAATATATTTTGGAGATTCTGTAACGGTATCTAACCCTGTACCTGCAGAATTAGAATACAAAACAGTTGAGTTGGTTGCGGCATAAGTAGAATATACTTTAGGTCCTCCGGTAAACTCATAACGGCTACTCAAGTTGGTCATTCCTAACCGATAAGTTAAGTTTAACCATTTAGTTGGCCTTAACGCAAACTGTACATTACCGGTAAGGTTATTATCGGTTGTTTTATTTCTGTAATTATCAATATCCCAATAAGGATTATCAAAATAATCATTATAAAAACCATTAATATCGGCAAATTTATTATTCCTCCAATCTTTTAAGCTGGTTAACGGTACATGTGCCGGAGTATTCATTACCATTTGATATACCGTACCTGTATTGGTTGTATTTTGATACTTATAGGTATATGCTAATGAATAACTGGCAGAGAAAATACCATAGGTTTTATCTCCACCCACTCTAAATACATCTCTACGTCCATAATCACCGGGCATAACAGCTTTACTGTTTACATCTTGCAAACTCATAAAAAATCTTCCATTTTCATCGCCGGATTGAAATGATACATCATTTTGAGTAGTTAATCCGGTATTGAAAAAGTTTCTCTTTTCTTTGGGTCTGGCACTATAAGGCACCATTAATACACTACCATCGGCAACGGGTCTGCCTAAAGGCACCATTTTACCATTAAACCGAGGGCCATAACTTTGATTTTCGTATGGAATATAGGTATTCAAATCATTAAAATCATTTACAAATTTCTCTCCACCATTACTTCCAAATTGATTTTGTAAAGCAGGCATATAAGAAACCGATTCTAATTGTACAGTAGAAGAAAAATTAACAATTGGTTTTCCTCTACTTCCTTTTTTAGTAGTAATAATTAATACACCATTAGACGCATCTGAACCGTATATTGCTGAGGCACTTGAGCCTTTTAATACGTTAATACTTGCTATATCTTCTGGGTTTAAGGTACTAATGTCATTATAAAAAATGGCTCCATCTACTACTACCAAAGGTTGGTTATTACCGGTAATTGATCTGTTACCACGTAATACAATTCTGGTAGGTGCAAATAAACCGTTATTAACAGTATTAATTTGTAAACCTGCTACTTTACCGGTTAATCCGTTTACTACATTTACCGGTTTAGCCACATTTAAATCCTTACTTTGAACTGTGGTGGCCGAATAGCCTAATTCTTTCGCTTGTTTTTTAATACCAAACGCAGTAACTACAACTTCGGTTAAGTTGTCATTAGCAGATGTTACTACTGCATTTAATAATGGCTCAGTGGTAACTTTAATTTCTGTAGAAAGTAAGCCTATACCACTAATAACCAATACATCTCCTGTTTTGGCTTTAATAGAAAAAAGTCCATTTTCATTAGCCGATACAGCCGTTCTTGCGCCCTTAACGGATACTGTAACAAAAGAGGCAGGATTTCCTTTTGAATCTGTAACCTTACCGGTTACTGTACGAACCTGTGCAAATACAAACGATACCATTAATATTTGCATGAGCAGTAAAAGTTTAATTTTTCTCATTTGCATGTGTTTAAGAATTGATTACGAAATTGCAAAATAAACAATTTGTTAATAAAAGACGAATATTTTGTTAAAAATACATATAAGCTCATAGACAACCTACAATATTGTTTTGCTGCACATTTGCATCAATTATTTATAAAAATTTATTAATCAATTATTTACACATGTATTTTAATTTTGTTTTTGAAAACTCTTTTCTACGCTTACCTTTGTATTTATGATACTCTTAGATGGTAAAACTGCATCGCATGCAGTAAAAGAACAACTAAAATTGCAGGTTGACTTATTAAAGGCTAACAATAAACGTCCGCCACATCTTGCCGTAATTATTGTAGGAAATAATGGTGCCAGCGAAACTTATGTAGCAAGCAAAGTAAAAAACTGCTCCGAAATAGGCTTTACATCTACCTTAATCCGTTTAGATTCTTCCATTTCAGAAAATGAATTAGTACATGCCATACACGAATTAAATATCAATTCATCTATTGACGGAATATTGGTTCAATTACCATTACCCAAACATATTAACGAACAAAAAATAATTGAAGCAATTATACCTGAAAAAGATGTAGATGGATTTCATCCTGTAAATGCCGGAAAATTAGTGCAAGGATTACCAACATTTATTCCCGCCACTCCTTTTGGAATTATGCTTTTATTAGAACATTATTCAATTCAAACAAAAGGAAAACATGCTGTAATTATTGGACGAAGTAATATTGTTGGCAGACCCATGAGTATTTTATTAAGCAGCAATCAGCAATATGGCAATTGCACCGTTACTATTTGCCACTCGCATACTTCTAACTTACACGAAATATGCTTACAAGCAGATATTTTAATTGCTGCATTAGGCAAACCGGAGTTTGTAAAACAATCCATGATAAAGCCCGGTGCCATAGTAATTGATGTAGGCATTACTCGTGTTGAAGATGCCTCTACCAAAAAAGGATTTAGACTAAAAGGCGATGTTGCATTTGATGAAGTAGCACCTATGTGCTCGTACATAACTCCCGTTCCGGGTGGTGTTGGCTTAATGACTATTGCAGGTTTACTAAAAAATACACTTCAGGCATACCTTACAAAACAATAATTAATTTTCATGCAGGCTTCCAACAATATATATATTCCTACCCTTTTACCGGTAATGGAATCGTTTTATACCATTCAAGGTGAAGGTTTTCATCAAGGCAAGGCTGCTTATTTTATTCGCTTAGGAGGTTGTGATGTGGGTTGTGTTTGGTGCGATGTAAAAGAAAGTTGGGATGAAAATGTACATGCAAAAAAATCAGTATCCGAAATTGTTTCTACGGCAGTGCAAGAAATAAAGGCGAACCATAATTATTCTGCCGAGAATAATATTGCTGTAATTACGGGAGGCGAGCCGCTACTTCATTCATTAACTGAATTAACTACCGCTTTACAGGCTGCAGGTTTTAAAACAAATATTGAAACATCCGGATCATCACCCTTATCAGGAAAATGGGATTGGATTTGCCTTTCTCCCAAAAAATTTAAACGCCCTTTGCCCGAAATTTTACCTTTAGCCAATGAACTTAAAGTAGTAATATTTAATTCATCGGATTTAAAATGGGCTGAAGAATATGCACAACAAGTTTCACCATCATGCAAATTATATCTTCAACCCGAATGGGATAAAAGAGCAATTGTTACCCCGCTAATTATTGATTATATTAAGGCCAATCCTATATGGCAAATTAGCTTGCAAATTCATAAATACATTCACGTTCCATAATCGTAAAACATCCGCTTCTAACTTCTTTTAACAATCATATTCGCTTGTTTTTACCGAAATTGCTGTACACATTTTTACATGAAAAAAATTTTAATACTCATTGGGATACTTGTTTCATTTCAATCAATTGCACAAGTGTATAAACGAGACCTTGTTTCTTCAAAATTAATTACGCTATATACTAGTGTATTGCAAAAAATGAGTGAAGGATCTGTACAAGAAGCCATACCGCAGTTACAAAAAATTGTTTTGCTGGATAGTAACTTTTTAGATGCACAACTATCGTTAGCAGGTGCTTACGGCGAATTAAAAAACTATAAAGCTGCAATTACTTACTACGAAAAAGCTATTAAAAAAGATAGTATTTACGGCAAACCTTACTTGCTTCCATATTCTATTAACTTAGCCGGCAATGGTCAATTTACAGAAGCACTGCAAGCTGTTACATTATTCTTAAGTATTCCGAGTTTAAATTATAGAAGTATCAAAAGTGCACAATACCGTCAA
>JAKAJX010000144.1 GCA_021824855.1 Bacteroidota bacterium
AATATGGAGGGCTATCGGCCTAACAGCCAACAATGGCAAGCATCCGGCTTTGGTAAAATACAATATTCTATCTCAAAAAAATTAAATGCAGGAATAGAATATTCCATATTGAGAAATAAAATTCAAATGCCGGGTGGTTTAACCGATAGCTTATTTCATGCTAATCCTACCACTTCTACCAGAACTAGAAATTGGTTAACATCTCCATGGAATATTATTACAGCATTTTTAAATTACGGCTCTTCCGAAAATATTTCTATTTCACTTAAAACAACTTACTTGTTTAGTAACCGCTCATTAGTTTGGAGAAATGAAGACGGAGGCCCATCTGCCTTAGATAATATAGACCCTTTAACCAATAATTATGTGCCAAGAGAAGTTGGAATAGAAAACATGAATAGCATTGCGAATGAACTACGAATTTCAAAAAATTATATGATAGGAAATAGTGAAGCTACCTTAGCAAGTGGCATTAGAGTATCGCATGCATGGTTGATACGAAAAGGTGGTGGAGAAGGAACTACAGGTAGCGATTTTAATTTATCAATTACAGGAAATTGGGGATATAATTTACGATTTACAACCACTAACGTTGCCCCATTTGCTGAAAATATATTTAGAATAGGAAAAAGGTTAACCATTACACCGGGATTAAGGTTTGAATATATTAATAGCACTGTTAATGGATATAAAAATTTCGACACAACCAAACAATTATCCAATAACGTACAAACTCGTATGATACCGTTGTTTGGTTTAGGAATTGAGTTTAAAACATCACACAACACTAATTTATATGCAAATGTTAGTCAATCTTACCGACCTATTGATTATAGCCAATTAGCCCCATTTGGCGTTGCCGCAAGAATTGATCCTAATTTAAAAGATGCCTCCGGTTTAAATTCGGATATTGGCTATAGAGGAACCATAAAAAACTTTTTAAATTTTGATATTGGCTTATTTTATCTGTTATACAATAACCGAATTGGCGAAAAAGTTGAAACAGATGCACAAACAGGTATTGCGTATGCCTATAGAACCAATATTGGCAACAGTGTACATAAAGGAATTGAAAGCTATATTGAATTTAATATTTTAAAATATTTAAACGAAAAATCGAATTATGGATTAAGCGTTTTCAATTCATTTGCTTATATCAATGCAAAATATACCAGTGGTCAATATAAAGGAAATAGAGTGGAAGCTGCTACTAATAGCATTAATAGAATAGGAATTATTTTTAACACCAAAACTTTCTCATCAACACTCCAAATAAATCAAATTGGCGATGCATTTGGCGATGCCAGTAATGCTGTAATAAGTAGTAACCCAATTGCCGGATATATTCCATCTTATACCGTTGCCGATTTTAGTACTACTTATCGGGTTAAGAATTATGTATTAAAAGCGGGCATCAACAATTTAACTAATGCAATGTATTTTACCAGAAGAACAGATGAATATCCGGGTCCTGGAATTATTCCCGCAATAGGCAGAAGCATTTATATTGGGCTTACAGCAAAATTTTAATGAATAACTGCTATCACAAAAGAGTTATGATTGAATATAATTATGCAACTGTTCAATCATTTCTCTTTGCGAGTGAATAGTTTCCTGAATAACATCGTTAATAGAGATAATTCCGGCTAATTTGTCGTCCGTATCAAAAACAGGCAAATACCTTATATTATTATCACTCATAATATGCATACAAGTTTCAATAAAAAAATCAGGTGTTATGCGTGGTAATCCGGTACTCATAATTTCGGTAACAACAGTTTCACTCGATGATTTTCCCAATAAAATAACTTTACGTGCATAATCTCTTTCTGTTAATAACCCAAAATATTCTCCCTCTTTTTTTATTACCACAGAACCAATATTTTTTTCGGCCATTAACTTAAGTGCATCTAACACAGTGGTGGAATCATTTACAGCAATAACATCACTACCTTTTCTTTGAAGAATATGTGCAACTTTTTTCATAAGTATATTTTTTCAGTGAAAGAAAATTACAATAAAATTTAAGAAATAATGAGAAAATTGTTTTTATTTTTTGGTTGATATAGTTCAAACTGTATTTTTGTGGCGGAGAGATGGCAGAGCGGTTTAATGCGGCGGTCTTGAAAACCGTTGACTGTTATAGGTCCGGGGGTTCGAATCCCTCTCTCTCCGCTAAATTTTGTAGAATAATATAAGAAATAGTCCTCAAGAAATTATCTATTTAAACTTTTACTCGCTGGTTTTTATAAACTCTTTACAAAAGCCTATAAAATACATACAATCTTCATAGTTGCTCATTAGTCCCAATGAAATTCGAATAGCACCTCTCATTTTACCTAAAAAGTGAATTTTATCGAATTTGTTATCAGATCGGGAAGAATAAAATACTTCTAACTCATCAGATGTAATACAATTGGTAATTTCATCAATTCCCGGATTACAAAAACAACCAATGCGTATAGAAATATTTTTTTGAGTAGCTTTTTGCTCAATTTCTTCTACCTCAATTTTATTTTCTTCAGCATCAAAAAAATTCATAATTATAGTGGAACCTCTTTTATCGGAATTGGTGGGACCAAATACATGAATTAAATTTTTACCATTATCATGTTTTAAATTTTGTAACTCTTTCAACAAATAATCAGTTAAACAAAATAATCTTTTTTGAATAGCATCCATTCCCAATTTAGCAATCCAATCTAATCCAATTTTAACCGCCGGAATTGATAAATAATTTAAAGTGCCTTCTTCAAATCTTTCTTGATTTTCTACCAAAAAAAATTCGGGCATTGTAACAGAAGCATACGAAACAGTACCTCCTGCAAACCATGGTTTATCTAATTTCTCGAAAGCTTTTTTTTGAATTAATAATGCCCCAACACCCGTAGGATAACCGAATATTTTATAAAACGAAACTGAAACATAATCCGGTTTAACTTCTTGTAAATTTAAACTATTGGTTGGTACAAATGCAGCCGCATCGAGCAAAACATCCCATCCATTTTGATGAGCAATTTCAATCCATTTTAAATCATGTTTTACTCCGGAAACATTCGATTGTGCCGGATAAGCAAATAATTTATTGTGCTTAAAATTAGAAGAAGTAAGTTTCTGTAATAATTTATTTTCATCAATTCGCAAATCATCGAGATAAACAGGACAATAATCGAAACTTGCCCCTTTTCGCTTAGCATATTCTCTAATACCATTTACAGAATTATGGTTGTCGAATAACAACAATAAATAACTTTTATGATCGAAGGGATATGATTCGCCTACTATTTTTAAAGCTTGGGTTGCATTAGCGGTAAAAACACAATAATAATCGTCATTGGCCTTAAAAAAATTCAGTACTGCTTTACGTGTTTGTTCAATGTACTCTGTTGAAAGCATTGAAGTTGGATTGGTAGAATGCGGATTACCGAAAATATGATTTTGTAGAAATGAGAAGTGCTGCTCTATTTGATATTTTGAATATAAATTACCGCCTGTATAATCAAAATATATTTGCCCGGTCTCGTCTAATTGAGCATACTGTTCTTTTCGTATTTCATCGAAGTTTGCCACAGCATACGCTGGATATTGCTGCAAAAAAAGTTCTTTGTTCATATTGATAACTTAACAATTTCTACATTAAAAATGATGTATAAAGATATTTTAAGTTGATATACTTCAATAAAATTTATACAATTGCCTTGTTAAAATAGAACTTTTAATTTTGAATGCACACATAAAAAAAGGTTCTGTTATAAAACAGAACCTTCAGTTGATTAGTGTAAATGAAATTACGTTTTAATTTCAAAAAGTTTGCCAAAACTTATGATAGTAGACAAAGAGGTAGCAAAAAATGTTGCATCGCCATAAAAAAATTAATCTTTTTTCTGTTCAACTTTTTCTACAGCCGTTAAATCGGTTATAGTTACATTAATAGGTAACTGTCCTATTTGAACTATTGCTCTTTTGCCTCTAATTTCTATTACTTCGCCTATTTGATAATTCTTTTTTAGCTTAACCAAACTACCTATTACAATATTCTGAGCCGTTTCTTTATACGCTAAATCAACCTTTTTGGCCAGCTTATTAATTACCACTTTATCCTTCTGTTTAAACAATAATTGTTGTAAATGTTTTATTATTTCAGTTTTGTTGTCGTTTTTCCTCCAATCAATTATAATTTGCCTAAGTTTCCGTTCCATATCTCTCAAATAAACCAGCTTTTCTTCGGTAATTTTGTTTTGCTCCTTTAATAATTCAATTTGCTGCTTGTGTTTTTCATTTTCTATTACCATTTCCATTTCTCTTTTCAATTGTTCATTTTCTTTCAAAATTTTTTGAAGAACTCGCTTTTCCTTATCCAATTCTTGCAAATTTTTCTCGGTATTATTCAATAATTTATCCAGTTTAAAATGACCATCATCTACCAATTTTCTGGCACGTTGAATTAAATGTTGAGGCAATCCAATTCTTTCTGCAATAGAAAATGTATAAGAACTACCCGGTTTTCCAACAGTTAATTTATAAAGAGGTTGTAAATTTTTTTCGTCGAATGCCATTGCTCCATTTAATATTCCCGGTGTTTTATTAGCCATAATTTTTAGGTTCAAATAATGCGTTGTTACAACACCAAAAGAATGTTTTTTAGCCAATTCTTCCATTATTACTTCGGCAAATGCACCTCCAAGATTAGGATCGCTGCCGCTACCCAATTCATCAATAAAGAATAACGTTTTTCCATTGGCCATTTCGATAAAATATTTCATGTGCAATAAATGAGACGAGTAAGTGCTTAAATCGTACTCAATGCTTTGTGTATCGCCAATATGAATAAAGAGTTGTTTAAATACGCCCATTTGAGATGTGGGATGAACAGGAATTAATAACCCACTTTGTAACATCAATTGGTTTAATCCAATTGTTTTCATGGTAACCGTTTTTCCACCGGCATTTGGTCCACTTATCAATAATATTCTATTGGCATCGGTTAAGGAAAGTGATACCGGAATGGTTTTTTTATTTGTTGTTTTATTGTAAATAAATAATAAAGGATGATATGCTTCGATGAGATGGATATATGCTTTATCGGACACTTCGGGTAAATTGGCATTCATTTCAATGGCCAATTTAGCTTTAGCTGCAATAAAATCGTATTCGCCGGCAATGCTTAAATACTTTTTCAACAAATCGGAATACAAACTAAGTTTAGCAGTTAATCCTTTTAAAATTCTTTGCACTTCTCTTCTTTCATCATTTTCTAATTCAAAAACTTCGTTATTCAGTTCAATTGTTTCTTCCGGCTCAATAAATGCAGTTTTACGGGTATCACTTTCTCCATGTAAAATACCTTTTATTTGACGTTTATGCTCCGAGAAAACAGCTACTACTCTTCTTCCGCCACTAAAACTTTCTTCAATATCGGCAGAGTAGCCTGCTTTAGACAACTTTTGTAATACCTTTTCAAAAGCTTTTCGCAATTCATTTCTTTTTCTAAATAAGCTTAATCGTATTTTTTGCAATTGTTCGCTGGCAGTATCTTTTACATTACCCACTTCATCTAATACAGCATCTATCATTTCAATAATTAACTTTTCAAAATGGGTATTGGCAATTACCGCAGTTAAGAAGGGATAGGCCAATCGCTTTTCATTATCGAACCATCTAAAAATATTTCCGATGGATTGTGTAAGTTTTCGAATTTGAATGAATTGCTCTCCCGATAAAGTAGCACCTTGAATGGATAATAATTGTAACTCTTTCTGAATGTTTTGATAAAAATCGTTTGGAAAATATTGCGATTGCAACAAGAGCAACTTAAACTCGTTGGACTGATTTAGTTCAAGTTGAATATATTCTTTCTTAGTATGAATACGTAAATTTTCTGCCTTTTGTTTGGCATATTCTGTTTTACTTAATTCTTTCAGCAAAAACTTTACTTTCTCAAATTCTAATTGAAAAGCAGCAGACTCCGGATACAACCGCATAAAAAATTTCTATGTTTTAATTGATAAAGATACTACAAGAAAGATGTTTGCATGAATATAGAAACCAAATAATATTAAGCACTTAAGAGTTTTTGCGATTAAGTGCAGCTATACAATAACCAACAAATAATAGTATAAGAATAATATATAACTCCCAAAGAAAATTTACAATTTCCATAAGCGATTTCCATTGTTCATATACAGGAAGTGGAAACTCATCGTAACGCCAATTTTTAGAAATCATGGGAAGATTATAATAAACAATAGGCAAAGCTATAATGATGATATAAGATACAATAACATGCAGATTTAGAATCGTTTGATTTCCTTTATTTAGCTTTCGTAGTAAATAATGAAAAATAAAAGGCACAGAGGTAAACAATCCCAACACAAACGATAATTCTACTGGTGAAAGTATTAATTCGGTATTAAAAACTACCACTTCAATTTGCTGATTAGGCATTAAAGTTGATAACAAAAAAAGAAACAAAAAAGGGGCAATTAATAATAAATTCTCAATTTTGAAATTAGTTTCGCCCATTTGTAGTTATATTAAAACAATATTTAAACAATAATCCCTTCCTTCCTCTTATTCATTTACTCACATTCTTTATTTCGATTTAACTTTAACAACATGTCTTGTTTTTACTACAATGAATTTACAACCAAATTGGTTTACAATTGTTAGTTTTAAAATTATAATTATTTATATGCCTATTCATCCATT
Organism: Bacteroidota bacterium; assembly: GCA_021824855.1. Taxonomy (GTDB): domain Bacteria; phylum Bacteroidota; class Bacteroidia; order Chitinophagales; family Chitinophagaceae; genus JAKAJX01. The sequence continues at coordinate 6,709 of JAKAJX010000144.1, forward strand.
AAATTTCAAAAAAATAGTATTTCTGAATATCTATCTTACTATCGCTCTATTTTCATGTGCGCAAAAAAAAACTACCATGAACACAACAACCAACCTTTCGGCAATAAAAACTGATACAGCTACATTTGGAGAAGGCTGCTTTTGGTGTACAGAAGCATTTTTTCAGAGATTAAAAGGTGTATTAAAAGTTACCAGTGGCTACGGCGGTGGATTTGTAGAAAACCCAACTTACGAGCAGGTTTGCGACCATACAACCGGGCATGTTGAATTGGCTGAAATTATTTACGATCCATCGGTAATTAGTTTTGATGAATTATTAGAAGTATTTTGGAAAACACACGACCCAACTACTGCCAATAGACAAGGAAATGATATAGGACCTCAATACAAAAGTGTTATTTATTATCATAACTTATTGCAAAAAGAAAAAGCCGAACACTATAAAGCCGAATTGGCAAAAAGTGGTGCTTGGAACAATCCCATTATTACTGCTATTGAACCATTTAAAAACTTTTATCCTGCCGAAAATTATCATCAAAATTACTATAACGATAATCCCAATCAGGGTTATTGCCGATTTGTGATACAACCTAAGCTTGAGAAATTTGAAAAAGTATTTAAATCAAAGCTAAAAAATCAATAAAAAAATTTAATTAGAAATTAGGATACTTTTTATTGCTGAATAACATTGCAAAAACCGAATAGCTTATTTTTAATGCATGAATAAGAAGTTTATATTTTTTGCTTCAATTATATTTTCGTTGTACGCAACCTCTTTTGCACAAACAAGTGAAAAGAAAAACACATTTACCCATGCCGATACTTTACGTGGAAGTTTAAATGAAAATAGAGATTGGTGGGATGTATTGCGTTATGATATAACCGTTAAACCTGATTTTGAAACTAAGACGATTGAAGGAAAAGTTGCTATTACATTTTCCCCTTTAAAAGAAAAGAAAACAATTCAAATAGATTTACAATCACCATTGATAATTGATTCCGTTCTTCATCTAAAAAGTAAACAATCATTCTCGAAAGTGGATAGTAATGTGTGGTTAATACAACTAAAAACTTTAAGCAAAAAAATAACAAAAGGAAAAGAACCCGTTTCAGTAACAATACCAGATGAAAAAATAGTCATTTATTATCATGGCAAACCTCGTGAAGCAAAATTTCCG
>JAKAJX010000242.1 GCA_021824855.1 Bacteroidota bacterium
TCCGATCTTTATTGCATGGAAAAATGCTATTGGTCCCGATGTTGCAATTGATGGATTTACATACCGAACTTATATTCAAAACTTAATGCAAACTTTAGCTGCCCCGCATAGTAATATGCTAAGTGTTAAGTTTATTTATTTTGTAGATTATAACCAACTAAAACGAAAAAGAAACGTATAACTATCTGTTGATGCTTTTAGTTAGTTAAAAAAGTTAGTTGCAGCTTTGCAGTACAATGTATAAATTCAATCTTAATTACTGTAAACTTTTATGATTGAAAAACTTTTTAAACTTCAGCAGCATCAAACAACGGCTAAAACAGAAATTACTGCCGGATTAACTACCTTTTTTACAATGGCATATATTCTTGTAGTAAATCCGTTAATACTTTCTAAAACCGGAATGAATTTTAATGCCGTAATGGTAGCTACTGCCATTACAGCTATTATTGGAACATTGTTAATGAGTTTATTAGCCAACCTTCCAATTGCTGTTGCACCCGGAATGGGGTTAAATGCTTTTTTTGCTTATAGTATTGTAATGGGAATGGGCTATAGCTGGCAATTTGCATTAACTGCTGTTTTTTTAGAAGGTATTTTATTCATAATTCTTTCTTTATTAAATATTCGCGAAGCAATTATTAATAGCATTCCGGCCGATATTAAAAAAGCAATATCTGTTGGAATAGGGTTATTTATTGCACTTATTGGTTTAGTAAATGCTGGAATAATAGAAACAGGAATGTTTGTTGGTAATAATAAACTCGATGGTGTAATTGTAAAGTTGGGTAATATTAAATCTGCAGCTTCAATTATTGTTTTTATAGGATTATTTGTAAGTGCCGCATTGATGTTTAAAAAAGTAAATGCTGCTTTGTTTATAGGAATAATTGTAGCAACAATTATTGGCATTCCACTTGGGTTAACGCATTTGCCAAAGTTTCAAAATATAATAAGTTTACCGCCTTCATTAGCTCCGGTTTTTTTAAAAATAGAATTCTCGAAAATATTTTCGTGGAATATGCTTATTATTCTATTTACATTATTATCGGTAAATGTATTTGATACAGTAGGTACATTGATAGGATGTTGTTCGGCAGGAAATTTATTAGATAAAGATGGAAAAATTCCAAATGCAAAAAAAGCTTTATTGGCCGATGCTATTGCAACAACATCGGCTGCATGTTTAGGATCGAGTGTGGCTACTGCTTATATAGAAAGTGCCAGTGGAATTGCTTCGGGAGGTAAAACCGGATTAACTGCTTTAACTGTTAGTGGTATGTTTTTTTTGTCGCTTTTTTTTGCACCACTTCTTTCTATTATTCCTGCTGCTGCTACATCGCCGGCTTTAATTATTGTGGGGTTATTAATGTTAAAAGAAATTCAAAAAATAGATTTTTCGGATATAACTAATGCATTACCTGCATTTTTAACCATTATAATAATGCCTTTTACTTATAGCATTGCAGAAGGTATTGTTTTTGGAATGATAAGTTTTGTAGTATTAAAATTAATTAGTGGAAAACATAAAGAAGTAAATACTACCATGTATGTATTGGCATTTTTATTTGTAATAAGTATTATTATAAAATAAAAAAGGGTAACGAGAACGCTACCCCGGAGTTGCGGTGCAATGCAACTTTGATTATGCCAACACGTAAAAAGAACTAATGAAATTGTGCAACTTCTGTACTCTCTTTTAATGCTATGGTAGAAGCACCTTGCTGAACAGTATTTTGTACATAATCAAAATAACCCGTTCCGACAAAGCTTTGATGTTTTATAGCATTAAATCCTTTTTCTTGCAAAGCAAATTCTCTTTGTTGCAATTCAGAAAATCCTGCCATACCTTTTTCAAAATACGATTTGCTTAATTCGAACATAGAAGTATTGAGCGCATGAAAACCGGCTAAAGTAATAAACTGAAATTTATATCCTAATGCAGCCAATTCTTCTCTAAAGGTTTCCATTTCTTTATTGGTTAAATATTTTGCCCAATTAAAAGAAGGAGAGCAATTATATGCTAATAATTTTTCCGGATATTTTGAATGAATTGCTTCTGCAAATTCTTTTGCTACTGCTAAATCTGGTTTTGAAGTTTCCATCCATAACATATCTGCATAAGGTGCATACGAGATGCCACGAGCTATACATTGTTCTACACCATTTTTAACAAAGTAAAAACCTTCCGAAGTTCTTTCACCTTGTATAAATGTTTTATCTCTTTCATCAATATCACTTGTAATTAAATTAGCAGCTTCTCCATCGGTGCGTGCAATAATTATTGTAGCCACATTGCAAACATCTGCGGCTAATCGGGCAGCAATTAGTTTATTAATAGCTTCTTGAGTTGGAACCAAAACTTTTCCACCTAAGTGACCACATTTTTTGGCAGAAGATAATTGATCCTCAAAATGAACTGCAGCAGCTCCTGCTTCAATCATCTCTTTCATTAACTCGTACGCATTTAAGTTGCCGCCAAATCCGGCTTCGGCATCTGCAATAATAGGTTGCATCCAATCTTTCGAATTATCTCCATTTACACTATCAATTTGTTCGGCACGTAATAAAGCGTTATTAATTCTTTTTACCACTTGCGGAACAGAGTTAGCGGGGTATAAAGATTGATCGGGATACATTTGTCCTGCTATATTCGCATCTGCTGCTACTTGCCATCCGCTTAAATAAATAGCTTCTAAACCTGCGGCAACTTCTTGAATTGCCTGATTACCTGTTAATGCACCCAAGGCTCCAACGTAGGATTGTGTTGTTAAACGTTTCCATAATTTGTCTGCCCCATTTTTTGCCAGGGTATATTCTATTTCTATTTTACTGCGAAGTTTTAAAACACTTTCTGCAGTATAGGGCCTTATAATGCCAGCCCACCTTGGATTGCTATTCCAATGTGCGGTTAGCTGTTCTGCTTTTGAAAAGTTACTCATGTTTGTTGTTTTAAGGGTTTGTTGTTGTTATTGAGAAATGCATATTATTATCGGCGGTTATTCAATTAATTCATAAGCGGGAATGGTTAAAAATTCTGTGAAATCATCTTGTAAAACCAGCTTGTCGAAAAGAGCAATTGCTTCATCAAATTTTCCATTGTTAAATATTTCTTCGCCAACGTATTTTTTAATTTTTGCTACTTCTTCAGCTCTTACTCTTAAATAGCAGGTATCGGTAATAACTTTGCCGCAATCCCATTTGGCATTGGTTTTAATCCATTGCCAAATTTGTGTTCTAGAAATTTCGGCTGTAGCTGCATCTTCCATTAAATTATATAAAGCGGCTGCTCCATTTCCTCTTAGCCAGCTTTCTAAGTATAAAATTCCTACGTTAATATTCATTCTAAAACCGGCTTCGGTAATTGTGCCTTCCGGGAGTTGTAATAAATCTTTTTCGGAACAGAAAAAATCTTCCTTAGTTTTTGTATTGATTTGATTGGGTGTGGTCATGTATTGATTAAAAACATCCATTGCAATAGGTACTAATCCCGGATGTGCTACCCATGTGCCATCATGTCCATCGGTAACTTCTCTTAATTTATCGGCTCTAACTTTTTCTAAGGCAATTTCATTTTCTTCTAAATTATTTTTAATTGGAATTTGTGCTGCCATTCCTCCCATTGCGTGAATGCCTCTTTTATGGCAAGTTTTAATTACAAGTTGCGTATAGGCTCGCATAAAAGGAACCGTCATGGTAACTTGACTTCTTTCGGGGAAAATATAGTTGGGAACGTTTTTAAATTTTTTGATGAAAGAAAAAATATAATCCCATCTTCCGCAATTTAAGCCAGCGCAATGATCGCGTAATTCCCAAATAATTTCGTCTAATTGAAATGTTGCTAAAATAGTTTCTATTAAAACAGTAGCTTTAATTGTGCCATGCGGTATACCCATATAATTCTGAGCATAAACGAAAATATCATCCCATAATCTTGCTTCTCTGTAATTTTCTAATTTTGGTAAATAGAAATAAGGTCCACTGCCGTTAGTAATTAATTGTTTTGCATTATGAAAGAAGAATAAGCCAAAGTCGAGTAATGCCGCACTGATAGGTTCGTTATTAATTAAAATATGTTTATCAACCAAGTGCCAACCTCTGGGTCTTACCATCAATGTAGCAATTTGATTATTTAAAAAATATTCTTTTCCGTTTTCATTGGTAAAAGAGATGGTATGCCTAATCGCATCGTATAGGTTAATTTGACCTTGTATAGTATTATGCCAATCGGGTGAATTGCTATCTTCAAAATCGGCCATAAAAATTTTTGCACCCGAGTTAAGTGCATTAATAATCATTTTTCTATCAACCGGTCCGGTAATTTCTACACGGCGATCTTGCAAATCAAAAGGTACTTCCGGGCATTTCCATTCACTGTTTCTAATAATAGCAGTGGTAGGAAGAAAGCCCGGCATAATGCCATTATCAATGTTTAGTTGAATTTGGTTTCTAAAATGTAATAACGATTTTCTTCTTGCTTCAAATCTTGTGTGAAGTGAATGGACAAATTCTAAAGCTTGTGGTGTTAAAATTTCTGCATAAGCCGGGCGGAAGGCTCCGGTAATTGTCATTTCATTCGGTGTAATATATGCTACACTTTTGTGCTGTAATGTGGTAGTGGTTGGTATCATGGCAGCTAAATTTTTTCAAAGAAAGTGAAAATAATTTAAAAAGCGAAAATTTCGCTAAAATATTTTTTTTCGTCCCTTTCTCAACTCTTGTTTAGTTTTACAACATGATTACAGACAATGAAAGTATTAAGTTAATTTTTGGATTAAAGTTGAAAACCTTAAGGCAACAACAAGGACTTAATTTTCAGCAATTGGCAAAAGCTACTGATATTGCTGTTTCTTATTTACATGATATTGAAAGTGGAAAAAAGTTTCCTAAGGCTGATAAAATTATTGCAATTGCTAAGGCATTAAAAGTAGATTACGATTATATGGTATCGCTCACTGCTACCAAACGTTTACAGCCAATTATAGATTTGCTGAATTCTGATTTTATGAACGTAATTCCATGGGAACATTTTGGATTAACACCTGCTGCTATATTAGAATTATTTGCCAATACTCCCGATAAAGTAACAGCCTTTATTAGCACACTTTTGAAGCTTAGTAGAAACGTGCAAATGAGTAAAGAATATTTTTATACATCTGCTTTAAGAAGCTATCAGGATTTACATGATAATTATTTTGATGAATTAGAAGTGGCTAATAAAGAATTCAGGCAAAAATTTAAAATAAAAGAATCTTTTCCGGTTTCATTAGACGTGTTGGAAAATTTATTAAAAAAGCAATACGGAATTGTAGTTGATAGAAAACAATTGGCTATGAAAGAAGCTCTGCAAGAGCTGCGTTCTTTTTATGCGGAAAATAGAAAAATTTTATATGTAAATAAGGGATTATCTTCTGCACAAGAAAAGTTTTTATTAGGGCGTGAATTGGCATTTCAATTCTTATTATTACATCCTCGCTCATTCGAAACCATTTTATTAAATTCGGCTTCATTTGAAGTGTTATTAAATAATTTTAAAGCTTCTTATTTTTCATCTGCCTTGCTAATGCCCGAAGACGTTTTTACCGAGGATATAAAACAAATAACCGCAACACCAAAATGGAATGATAAGGTTTGGATTGATTTAATTAATAAATATGATGTTACGCCTGAAATGTTGATGCAAAGGATTATGAATGTATTACCCGGACATTTTGGTATAGATCAATTGTTTTTTTTGCGAATGAGCGGTAGTGTTGATGCAGATTTTTTTGACATGACTAAAGAATTGCATTTATCTCAATTACATAGTCCTTATGCCAATACTTTGAATGAGCATTATTGTAGAAGATGGATAGCAATTCAAACAATGAAAGATGCTTACGATAAAGTGAGAAAAAAAATATATAGGCATCCGGTTGTTCATGCACAAACATCGCAATATTGGCAAACACATAACAGATATTTCTGTATTACTTTTGCCAAACCTCAATCAAAAACAAACAAATTTACCAGTGTTACTATTGGCATTTTAATAGATGCAAAAAGTATTCAAAGTTTACCTTTTATTAACGATCATACAGTTCCTGTTAAAACAGTACATACTACTTGCGAGCGTTGTGGAATTTTAGATTGTAAAGAACGTGTGGCAGAGCCCATATTTATAGAAAAAGAGCAGCATAAACTTTCTGTTATTACTGCTTTAAAAGAATTGAATGCATCATAAGTTGTTATTTGTAGTGGGTTGTTTTTAACACTATATTTTCCATGCAACAATTTGGTTGGCAAGTGATGCTTGATAAGGAGTTTGAATTCGGATATAATTATCTGTATAGCCTTCCATCAATCCATTTTTTTCTGCATCTTCAAAAAGTACATTTCTGATTTTGCCGCTTTGTTGTTGAATAAAATATTGATTTTTCATGTAAGAAAGATTGCGTAATTTTTTATTTCGTTCATGTCTTTTATCCATGGGTACAATATTATCCATAGCAACTGCCAATGTATTATTTCTTTCGGAATAAGTAAAAACGTGTAAGTATGAAATATCTAATGAATGAATGAAGTTGAAAGTATCCTGAAAGTCTTCATCAGTTTCTCCGGGGAAGCCCACAATTACATCGGCACCAATTGCACAATGCGGCATTAGTTTTTTAATGGCAATAACTTTCTCGGCATATAATTCTCTTTTGTATCTGCGGCGCATGGAGGCTAAAATTTTATTACTGCCACTTTGTAAAGGAATATGAAAGTGCGGCATAAAACGCTTACTGTTTGCTACAAATTCAATTATTTCATGGGTTAATAAATTGGGTTCAATAGACGATATGCGAAATCGTTCTATTCCTTCAACAGTATCTAATGCTTTTACTAGGGCTAAAAAGTCTTCTTCATATTTCTTAGTTCCATCAAATCCTTTTCCAAAATCGCCTAAATTCACGCCCGTTAAAACAATTTCACGTACACCCGATTGTGCAATTTTAAAGGCATTATTTACTGCATTTGTAATACTATCACTTCTGCTTTTACCTCTTGCCATTGGAATGGTGCAAAAGCTGCAACTGTAATCGCATCCATCTTGCACTTTTAAAAAAGTTCTGGTTCTATCGTTAATAGAAAAAGAAGCATTAAAATCCGAAACATCTTCAATATCGCAACTGCAAATTTTAGTAGAATTTCCTTTTGTTAATTCTGAAAGATGTGTGGCAATATTAAATTTTTCTGCGGCACCTAATACCAAATCAACTCCCGGTATTTCGGCAATTTCTTTTGGTTTTAATTGTGCATAGCAACCTGTTATTACAATTAAACTTTCGGGAGCTTTCCGTTGAATGCGACGAACAATTTGCCTACATTCTTTATCTGCATTATCTGTAACAGAACAGGTATTTATTACATATATATCAGCAATCTCTTCAAAAGATTTTTTTTTGAAACCTTCACTCTCTAACATTCTGCTAATGGTAGAAGTTTCTGAAAAATTTAATTTGCATCCTAATGTATGAAATGCTACGCTTTGCTCTTTTTGCATAAGTGTGCAAAGGTAAGAAGATGCAGGAAGTTTATGTTCAAAAGCAGTAGGTAAGTTTATAATAGGTTAAGGCATACTGCTTAGATAGTTATATATAAATTGTTAAAAAGTATCTGCAGGCAAATCGTTTTTAATTTCTGTATTTTAATTTCTGCTTACTAAAGGCTTTATTTGTTATGTTTGCTCCACTCTTTTAAAACCAAACTCATGAACTTTAAAAAGACAAATAATCTGGTAGGTTGGGCAGTAGGTTTAATTGCTTCGGCCGTATTTATTTTAACTTCTGAAGCCGGCGGAAGTTTTTGGGATTGTGG